>CALLKH010000391.1 GCA_938008425.1 uncultured Planctomycetaceae bacterium
GGCGCGGGCGATGGCGATGCGCTGGCGCTGGCCGCCAGACAGCTGGCTGCCGTTGGGGCCGACGCGGGTGGCCAGGCCGTCGGGCAGCTTGGCGATGAATTCCATGGCGTGGGCATGGTGGGCGGCGGCCTCGATGGCCTCGCCGAAGTTCGAGGGGTGGGTGGTCATCAGAATCGGTGCGAAGACGTTTCGGATGGTGTCGAGGACGTCCTGATGCGATTCGCCGGTCACGTATGTCCGCGGGTGGGTCTCGCCGTAGCCGATCGTGCCGTCGGAAAGTTCGATCGCGAGAATGATGGGCTCTGAGCAGACCCGCTCGGCTGCGGCATGTGAAAACTTCTGCCGCATGGGGATGGCGATCGGGTAGATGATCAGGCGGGTGATCGGGAGCGGCTGTGACATTGTTTGCATTCTATGACCGGTCATAAGGTCGGACAAAGGGAGTGAGTCGCCGGGTGCGCGTCCCATCACTCGCGCGAACGACGCAACGGGGACTGATCTCCTCGAATCGCCCCGGGTCTGTGAGTTCTTCACGCACTCCTTGTGCGGATTCACGTGTTTTTCACACCGCGGTTTGCACGCCTGCCGCTGACGGGGTATATCTTCCCGATTCGCCTGATCCCTGTTTTTCATCGCTTCTGACGAGAACAGCATGAGTCATGCAGCTTCATCGAAATCTGACGCATCGACCCCGTCGGGCGAAGCCTATCGGCATCCGCCCGGCTTTCGTATGCGCCGCGGCCGTAACTGGTTCTGGCTCGGCCTGACCTACGCCTCGTACTACCTCTGCCGCTACAACTTAAGCCCCGTCGCCCCCGAGCTCATGAACGATCTGGGGCTGAGCAAGTCACAGTACGGCATGATCAATTCCGGGCGCGACGGGCTTTACGCCGTCGGCCAGATGATCAACGGCCTGTTCACGGACCGCGTCGGCGGCAAGCAGGCCATGACAATTGGCGCGATTTCGACGGTTGTACTCAATCTCGCATTCGGGTTTACGACGTGGGGCAGCTTCGGACTGCTGCTGCCGCTTCTCATCGTCATTCGCTCGCTCGACGGCTACATGCAGGCGTTCGGCGCGCCGGGCATGATCAAGATCAATACGGCGTGGTTTCGTCGGCAGGAGCGCGGCGCCTTTGCCGGCATTTTCGGGGCGATGATCAACATCGGTCACATCGGCGCCGGCTGGCTCGGCACGGTGCTTGCGAAGGGCATGGCCATTCCACTGCTCTTCTTCACGCTCACCGTTCCGGCGTTGAACTGGCGGTATATGTTCTTCGTTCCACCCATCGTGGTGCTCGTAGTGGTCTTCCTGATGAATCTCAACGTCAAGAACCACCCCGAGGAAGCGGGATACGAGGTGCCGCACGACGACGAGGTGGAGGATCCCAAGCGAAAAGAGGGCGCGGCCGCGCTCCCCGGCGCCGCCCCCGGATCGCAAAAGCCCGAAGAGCGCGTTCGCCTGCGAGACGTGTTTCGCAAGATCGCCTCGAATCCCATCGTGTGGATCGTCGCCGGCGCTTACTTCTGCACCGGCTTCGTCCGCCGCGGCGTCGAGTCGTGGTGCTACATCTATCTCGATGAAGTCTGGCATGCCGATCGGACGTCGTGGCTCTACTGGATGATGTTCATGAGTCTGCCCATCACCGCCACGGTGGGCTCATTGTCGTCGGGCTACATCTCCGATCTCTGGTTCAACGGTCGCCGGGCGCCGGTGGCCGCGATTCTCTATCTCGCCCAGCTCTTTTTCACGATCGTCGCCATGATGCTGCCGCAGGGCACCGCCGGATCGGCCGCGCCGTGGATCGCCGTCAGCTCGATCATCATGATCAGCATGATGTGCAACTCGACGCACTCGATTCTCGGCACCGCCGCCGCCATGGACCTCGGCGGCCGCAAGATGGCGGGCTGCGCGGCCGGCATCATCGACTCGTTTCAGTACTACGGCGCCCTGATCTCGGGTTACGGCCTGGGCGTTGTTTTCGAGGCTGCCGGCGTCATGAAGAAGGAGGACGGATCGGTAGTACTCGACCCGCGAATCTGGTTCGGCTCGATGATTCCCTTCGGCCTTCTCGGCGCGGGGCTGATGATCTACCTGTGGCGCAAGCACGGCACATCAGGGACACGGGGGACGTAGTTCGCTCCTCGATTCAGTTCCTCTAGCCCGCCTCTCATTTGAGCGAGGCTGACATGGTCGATGAATCGCTGAATCTCAATACCGTTCTCGATGATTCCTGGCAGGCCCTTTCGACGGCGGCGGGAAGTCCGTTCCATCCTTTTCGATTCGCCTGGCTGGCAACGGTCGACGAAGGCTCGGCCGCACAGGTGCGCACCGTCGTGCTTCGCGCCGCGTCGGCTGAGCATCGGGAGCTCGTGTGCTTCAGCGACGCACGTGCGCCGAAGATCGGACAGATTCGAGCGAACCCGCAGGTCTCGTGGTGCTTCTTCGATCCGACGGCCGGCGTGCAGATTCGGGCGCTCGGCAGGGCGGAGGTGCTGGTTGGGGGCGATCGCGTCGAGTCGCTCTTTGCGGCGGTCGATGAGGCCAGCCTCGTAAACTATGCAGCGCCGCTTCCACCGGGGACGGAACTCGACGGCGCCACCGGCGGCGGCTCGTCGTCAGCGACCTCGACGGAGTCGATCTCATTTCGAGCGCTGGCTCGAACGAGTTTCGCGGTGATCGTCACGCGGGTGGATCGACTCGACTGGCTCCAGCTCAGCCCGACAGGCAATCGCCGAGCGCGGTTCGAGTGGGCCGCGGATGGTTCGCTGACGTCGAACTGGGTGCAGGCGTAGCATCGCGTTCGAGACTCCGTCGCAGTATTCCGGGCGAGCTCATTTTGCTCCACGGATTGCGGCGAGAGACGCTGCGTTTAGCACCAGCTCCACAGGAGCGGGGCGACAGCAGTGGGGCGTGGTGCGCTCACCAATCATTCCTGCGAACCGAGCTTACATCGATGGATTTTGCCGCCGAAGAACCCGACTCCGCAGCGACAGATGGGCCGAAAGCTACTGCGGTCGATAACGGCAACTTCCCGCACGCCTCCCCCGCGGCCACCGTCGCCCTGGCGGGCGGCGGCTAAACTTTGAGGCCCGCGCGGATCATCTGAGCAGGCCGCGAGTCCCCAGGGTTTATCGCTGCTTGCCGATAGAAAGGCATTCGAGTGGACACAATCTCCATGATTTGGTCGGTTTCGCCGTCTCGACACTCGATAGCGTTCATGCCATAATTGTGGCACAATACATGGCAAACGATCCAGGCATGCGACGAATACGCCACATCGCCACGAGCTGGAACGGCGATCGCGCCGTGGTCGCGCAGTTTGAGCGGCGGGTCGCCGTCTGGGATCTTCGAAAGTCCCGAAAGGTCTCGGAGTTTGAGACGGTTCTCGACTTTGGTGGCGCCCGCCTGGCGATCACGCCGGACGGTTCCCGTGTCATCGCCGCCGCATACACGCGGTACGGTGTCGCATGTTACGCCGCGGATTCCGGCGAACGCCTGTGGGAGCGTCGCGACCTCAAGATGGCACAGGTCATTTCGATCGACAGAAACGGGAAGAACGTCTTCGTCGGTCTGGAACGGCGTTCCGCGAGGGGACTCAATATCAACACCGGCGAAGAGAACATTGCCTTTCGCGGCTTGTCGGAAGTCACGGGTAGTCACTTTGCGGACGTTGGCTTCCTTGTAAAAAAGGACACGTCGCAAGCAACCGTCCTCGGGACTTCCTTCAAGCACTCCATCGTGTGCACGTCATTCGCGTTCACGGCGACTGCTTTTTCCCGAACGGCCGTGGCGATCTCAGATGCCGGCGGCCCGGTTCGGTGTTTTGCACTGGCCGACGGCCGCGAATTATGGCGCACGGACTGGGAGCCCGGCGTGCATGCACTCCAGTTGAGTTATGTCGAGAAGCCGAGGATGTTCGCCGCCATCGTCTGGAATTATCAGAAGGGGGGCGACAAGACGCTTGTGCAACTGGACTGCCGCACCGGGCGCGTGTTCGAGCCCGTCGTCGATGGGGAGGTGGAGACATT
>CALLKH010000392.1 GCA_938008425.1 uncultured Planctomycetaceae bacterium
CGGCACGCTGGCTTCGAGATCACACCGCCCCCGGCGACACGGTCGCGGCGTGGAATGCCGGCGTGATCGGCTTTTGTTCAGAAAGACGCGTCGTGAATCTCGATGGTTACGTCAACGATGTTGACTATGCGCGCCGCCTCACCGCCCCCGATCGCGATCTCAACGGGCTCATCGAGCGCATCGCGCCGCGATACCTGATCGATCGCATCTCGGACGGTCGCGAACCGCTCGACATGAATCCGGAGCTTCGCGACCGATGGACGCTTCACTTTCGGCGCGAAAGCTCAAGCCCGCGCGGGCTCAACGGTGGGTTCTGCGTGTACAAACGCACGGAAGCACTCGCGAAGCGCGAGACGGAAGCGCCGGCCGACAAGCGGGCTGATCTCAAGTCCCTCGCCGCCCATCCCGAAGTTCAGGACTAACGGGCGGATTTCAGGCGACAGATAAGCGCCGAGGCCAGGCGTGCGGCGGCTTCGGGGCTGTGCCGGAAGAAAAGCGACGGCTCGACCAGCTCCAACTCGGTCACGCACAGCCGGCCGGCTTCGTCGCGCAGGAAATCAACTCGGGCATACAGGAGTGACTCGCCGTTGGCCGATCGATGCTTCGGCTCAACCCAGTCTTCCGCGACGGCAACGATTCTCTTCGCCAGGGCGAGATCATCGCCGCCCAGTTTCGCAGGCTCGTCCTTGCCGCCGTGGTCATCCTGGACGCGGTAGTCGCCCGGAACCGGGTACTTCCGAACCGAATGCGTCACGGCGCCGTCGATCAGAATCACTGAGTACTCGCCCTCGGTCTCCACACCCGGCAGGTACGGCTGCAACATCATCGGCCGGCCGGGCGCGAGCAGCGAGAGATGCCGCGCCGCTTCGTCCAATCCCGACGGTGTGACCTCGAACCGCAGCGTGTCGTGGGCGGCCGCCCCGACGACCGGCTTGATAAAGGCCTTCGACCATCCGCTTTCGATGAGCTCCTCACGCCAGTGCGGCTCGCGGCCCGCCTTGAACCAGATCGTGGGAATGACGGGAACCTCACGCAGCTCAAGATCGCGCAGGTAGCCCTTGTGGGTGTTCCAGCGGACGATTTCGGGCGGATTGAAGAGTCGTGTCATCGTCGCGACATGATCGGCCCAGGCGACATATGCGTCCTGCCGGGGAACGTAGTCCCATGTCGTGCGGATCAGGCAGGCGTCGCAGGCGGCCCAGTCGAACTCCGGATCATCCCACGCCGGACGCAGGACTTCCACGCCGAGCGCCGACAGCGCCTCATGCAGCGGGGCATCATCCACTTCCCAGTCCGGGAGTCGCCGACACGTGGCCAGTGCGATCTTGGTCATCGGGTGATTCAGTGAAGAATGGGTAATGACTTGGTGATCGGCCGCGCGATCAGATCGTAGTCCTTGCTGCCGACGACTTTGACCTCCGCGAACTGCCCCGGGTCGTACTCGCCGCCGTCGACATAAACGAGGCTGTCCACCTCGGGCGCCTGACCCGAGTGTCGCGCCGGGTAGATGCCGTTTTCGCCGTAGCCGTCGATCATGACCCGCAGCGATTCGCCCTTGCGCTTGGCCGCGCGTTTGAACGCGACTTTCTGCTGGGTGATCATCAGGTCCTCGACGCGTTCCTGAATCAGCGCGGGATCGAGGTGGTTTTTCATGCGGTGTGCGGGCGTACCCGGCTCGTTGCTGTACGGAAAGACGCCGAGCATGTCGAAGCCGAAATCCTTGATGAAGTCGCGAAGTTCGCGATGCTCCGCCTCGGTTTCGCCGGGGAAGCCCGAGATAAACGTGGTGCGGATCGACACGCCGGGGATTCGATCGCGCAGCCGGGCGAGCAGCCGCTCGGTCTGCCGGCGGGTGACGCGCCGGTACATGGCCTTGAGCATCCGGTCGTTGATGTGCTGCAAGGGAATGTCGATGTACTTCGCGACGCGGTCGCACTCGGCGATGGCGTCGATCATCTCGTCGGTGAAATCCGTCGGGTAGGCGTACATCAGCCGAATCCACTGGACACCGTCGACCGCGTTCAACGTCTTGAGCAGCCCCGAAAGCCCGGGCTCGTAGCCGATGTCCACGCCGTAGCTCGTCGTGTCCTGCCCGAGGAGATTGATCTCAACGGCGCCGTCGTCGATCAGCTCCCGCGCCTCGGCGAGGATCTCCTTGATCGATTTGCTGTGCATCGGCCCGCGGATGGAGGGAATCGTACAGAAGGTGCACTTCTGGTTGCACCCTTCGCTCATGCGCAGGTATGCATAGTGCGACGGGGTCAATCGCAGCCGCGTCAGGTCCGACTTGTTCTCCTCAATCCACGAACTCTGATGATACTCGCCGAGGAACAGCAGGCTGCCGTTCGGCCCCTTCTCAGCGCCCTTCGATCCGCCCGATCGCGTCGTCGCCTTCTTCTTCTTGATCTGGCTCGGTGTCTTACCAGTGACAGCCCGGACGATGTCCCGCCGATTGTGAACGCCGACGAGCGCGTCGATCTCCGGCACCGCGTCCATCAGGCCGCGGCCGTCCCGCTGCACCAGGCAGCCGGCCACCACCAGGCGCTTGATTTCGCCGCGCGACTTCTGCCCCGCCGCGTCGCGAAGAATCTCCACCGCCTCGTCGCGCGACGCCGCCAGGAAGCCGCACGTGTTGACGACCATCACGTCGCCGACGCCCGTCTCGCCGCTGACGATCGGGCAGCCCGCCTCCGCGAGCATGCCGAGCATCTTCTCGGAATCGACGAGATTCTTCGGACAACCGAGTGACACAAACGATACGCTGGGCAGTTCCAAGGAAATCAGCTCCAAATGGGGCGAATCACCGACGCGGCTGCGGCCGGGAACGGGCATTCTAGGCGAAATCGTCGAATTCGTCGAAGTCCGAAGCCCCCGATTAGCGGCGAATCGGAGCCCGCCCATGAAAATCCTTGGAATTCTGCCAACTTCGTTGAAGGCCGTGTGTCTGGTGTCTTAGAATCCTTCTGTAGATGGACAGGCCGCGAACCCCGCTTTTTCGCGGCGCCATGGGAGACGTCCAATGAAAAAGGCCACACCCCTCGCCGTCGTGATTTGCGGACTTTCATTCCTGCTGGCCGCCTCGGCCGAACAGGCTTTGGCCCAGAATCGCGGCGGTCACAGCCGCAGCGCGCAATCACGCGGCGGCCAGGTCCGCGGCGGTCGTGCGATGTCGTCGGCACCCCGCAGTTTCGGTGTTCAACGCTCGGCAAACCGGGGCTCCATACGAACGTCAACCCCGTCGAGCGCATTCAGGGGTTCGTCGCGATCGGGGGCTTCAAGGGGCGGCATTCGGTCCGGTTTCAATGGAATCAGCCGGCAGGCGACGGTTCCGCGAAGCGCCGCCACGCGAGGCGGAATCCAATCCGGATTCAATGGCATCAGTCGGCGATCCACTTCGCCGCGATCTTCGATCGGATCGTCGTTTGGTCGAACAGGCGGAACGTTCTCGCCCCGAACCGCAAACACAACGAATGGCACAATCGCCGGCCGATACGGTCAGCGCGTACCTGCGATGACGGGCAGTGCCTTCTCGCCCAACGCCAGTCGTCAGCCGAATGCCGGCGTGCATCATCAGCGTAACTCCGGCTATTACAGCCAGCCGGCCAACAGCAGACATGCAGGCCAGATCGGCGCTCGGCCATCCAATCGCCCCAGCGGTTACCGAACGGCGACCCGCGGCGGCCAGTCGATCGGCGGCCGTAATCTCGGCGCCTATGGCGGGCCGTCGCAACATCACGGCGGACTAAACGGATCGCACAAGGCGCCACGACGCACCGGATCCATCTCCGGCTTCAACGTTCGGAACGGATTCATCACACCCAATCGCTGCGGGACGATTCTCGGCAGCGGCATCAACTCATACGGCTACAACGGCTACCGACCGTTCTACGGTGGCGGTTACTTCGGCCGCGGCGCCTACTACGGCGGTTCGTGCTACGGCGGCTCACAGTGGCGCTACCCGCTCTACAGCCGCGGCTATCTCGCCACGGACGTCGTGTACGGGTACGACCCGTATGTCTACGAAGGCGATGTGTATGAAGCCCTTTCGACCGACGTCATCAGCGATGAGGCGGCGGAGGAATGGGAAGCAGCCGAGGCTGCATCGGAAGACCGCCTCCGCGCCTCGGTGCAGGATCGTGCACTGAGGGAGTTCGGCGCGAAGTACGCGGAAGACGACATGCGATCGGCCGGCATCGTCGAAGAGTACGACAATGCTCCTGGTGAGACGGGGGTCACACTGCAACCCGGTGTCGGTGAAGAGGCACGCTTGATCGGTATTTCGCTGGGCCGGGGCGACAAGGCATTCGAAAGCGGCAAGTATGACCAGGCACGGGCTGAATATGCCCGCGCGCTGGCGCTGGCCGGCGAGGATTCCAGTTCGCGAATCGCTCTTGGCCTCGCCGACTTCGCGCTGGGTTCGTTCGGATCATCGGCCGACGCTATCCGCCGTGGTGTCGCGCGATCGCCAAGCCTCGCGATGTCGGACTTCGACCTGCGGGCGGCCTACGGCGATCATGGAGACTTTGAAACGCATCGCTCAGCGCTCGAGGCATTCGCGTCGGAAAACCCGGACGAGATGGATGCGCGGTTCCTGCTCGGATTCGTCCGCTATTTCTCGGGCGACCGCCAAGGCGGCATCGCTGAACTGGATGCGTACCTGGCGGCTCCAGACCATGACGACAGCGTTCGCGAGTTCATCAACACCGCGCGCGTGGCCGAACACCCCTATGATCGTTGATTGAATTGACCGCTATCGGTCCATCCGCCAGAGTGCTGCGGCATCCCTGCGATCCGCCGGCGGTCCATTTCGCCCAACGGTGCTGTCCCACAGCGCTTCGAAGGCCAGATCGGCCTCGCGAAGTCGGGCGCTCGACACGTCGCCGCGCTGCCAGACCCGGCCGCGCTCAAGATTCGGCGGACGCCCCAGCAGCGTGACCTCAACCTCCAGAATGCGGCCGCCGCGCATCAACTGAATCGATGGTCGGGGCATACCCACGACCACCCGACCGCCCGGCCCCACCTGAAACGCGGGCATGCGCTGAACGACATCCTCTTCGAGGGGTTTGGATTTCCCGTCGGCCCAGTTCTTGAAATCCTGCACCGCCGTATCCGCATGGAGCATCTCGCCATCGAGCCCCAGCACCAGATCACCGGCCTCGAGTCTCAGCCTTGGATCAGCGCGACTCACATCTTCCAGATACAGCCCGGCGCTTCCCGGTGTCAGCCTCGGTTCCTCTTCCGATGTCACCAGCCGAACACTCACCTTGGAAAACCCGCGCGGATCGAAATGAGCCTCGCCCGAATTCATCAGCAGCCGGCCTTCTCCACCGCGCAGCACCGTTAACGTGCAGGTCGTTCCCGGCGTCTGCTGTCCGATCCAACCCATGAAGCCCGACGCGGCATTGTCCTGCGTGCCGCGGCTGCCGTTGAGGCCGATGATCATGTCGCCGGCTTTGAGACCGGCCATCGAAGCCGCCGATCCCCAGACGACCATCGTCAACTGGATGCCCGTCATGCCGGGTTGAATCCGGCCGTCGCCGGTGGACATGGAGTCGTAGCCGCGATGCTGAATCCCCAGGAAGGCCTTGATCGGACCAATGGTCTCGTTGAGATAGATTTCCTGGGCGATCAGCTTGATGCGGTTTCGCACTTCATATTCCGCCGCTGACTGGAATGCGTCGCGAAGCGCATCGTTGATCGACGACCCCATCTGTTCGAGCCTGGCGGCGGCAATCTCGCGGGTTCGCCACCGGGGGCTCGATAATTCCTTAATCAGTTGCTGAACGGTGGGCTGAACCGGAGCGGGCTCGGATGGGCCGTCGGGCGTCTGGGCCGGGACTGAGGGGGTCGCGATGAGTATCAGCAGAATCGCCGCCGACAGAATGGGCGTCGTCCGATCTGCGCTGCCGCTCGCGGTCTTTTCAAGCTGAGTTCGCATACGATCCATCTTAGGCTGCTATCGGTCGAAAAAGCACCCATCCTCGCTGAAAACAAGCCGGATTCAGGTCCGGTCAAGGGTGTTCCGAAGCGCTGAGCCGACTCCATGTATACCGTTTCCGCCCAGTCGGGTTCGCCCGATGGTCCTTCGCTTGCGAAAGCCTCCGTCTTCGCCTTAGGCTATCAGCCTGAAATCGGACGCGAGGTTTGAAATATTTCGCGATCGCGACGGAATTCCGGGCGACCCCGGAAAGGCGCCCAAGGCGGTCGGTCGGCGAGTGCCGACCTGTGAATTAGACAGTGCGCCATCCCGAAGCGGCGATCCCGCCGATCTTGAAACCCAGGACTCTGACCCCATGAGCAACGCCACGATGACCCAGAAAGACACCATCCCCCTGCTTGATCTC
>CALLKH010000393.1 GCA_938008425.1 uncultured Planctomycetaceae bacterium
GGCAAGCTCGAAGGCTTCCCCGGCGCGACGCCGATCAGCAATGCCGATCTGCTCGAACTCGACGTCGACATTCTCTACCCGGCCGCGCTCGAGGGCGTCATCACCGAGTCCAACGCCGGCAAGATCAAGGCGAAGCTCATCTGCGAACTCGCCAACGGCCCGACCACGCCCGGCGCCGATGAAATCCTGCACAAGGCCGGCCAGCTCGTCCTGCCGGACTTCATGGCCAACGCCGGCGGCGTCACGGTCAGCTACTTCGAGCAGGTGCAGAACACCTACAACTACTACTGGTCGCTCGAGGACGTCCACCAGCAGCTCGACCGCCGCATGACCGACGCGTTCAACGCGGTCTACGAGACGCGGGAAAAGGCGAAAGTCCACATGCGGCTGGCGGCGTACATGGTGGCCGTCACGCGCGTGGCAGAGGCGTGCAAGCTTCGCGGGTGGGTGTAGTCAACAACGCGCCGCGGCATGAAAAGATGAAGGGGTGGGCCCCGGAAGGCCCACCCCTTTTTTCATCCTTTGTGCTCCCGTTACTCAAGAACCTCGAGCGCGTTCACGTCTGCACTGGTGGCGATTCCCAGGGCGCTTAGGTCTAGAAACGGCGCATAGGACCCTGACGTGACAGTGCCCAGGGCCGTCGGAGTGAATTCAAAGATATCTTCATCGTCGCCGGAAACGCCCGGGACACTGAACACGCCCAGCGTCGATAGGAGAATCTTGCCCGAGGAGGTGATGCAGGCCGCGTCGACGTCCTCATTGCTGCTCGTCGCGAGGTCCACATCGCTTCCGTCAAAGAAATAACTCCACGTGCCGGCTGTCACCGATCCCAGACTGGTGGGCGTGAACGCGATCAGGTCCTCGTCCTGCAGGCCGCTCAGGCCTGTGACGCTCGGTGCATCAAGGGTCGATACGACCAACTGACCGCTCGGCGAAACAAAGAGAGCGTCGATGTCCTCGGCTGTGGTGGTCAGCCCCACGTCGCTTCCGTCGAAATAGAAGGTCCACGTCCCCGCGGTATTCGCGCCCAGGGAGGTGGGCGTAAAAAGCAACAAGTCCGAATCATCCACGGATGTTCCGCTCGGCCCCCCGTTCAATCCGGTAAGACTGCCATCCACATCCAGGCTGATCAGCAGCTTGCCGTCAGCCAAGACAGTCAGCGCGTCGATTCCGAACGAGGAAAGGCCCACGTCGCTGCCGTCAAAATAAAGCGACCAGACGCCGGTCCCGGTGTTGAAGGCAACGATATCCTCGTTGGCGACCGTGCCGACGCCGGGCACCGTGGTGTTACCAAGAAACGACATCAGGATTGTGACGCCCGCCGAGGGTGTCGCCGCGACCTCACCGCTGCCGCCGCTTTCGTTACTCGAGGTGTCCGCCGCGGTCACAAAGTAGTAAAAAGTGATTCCGTTTGTAACCGAAGTGTCGGAGAAATTACTCACGGCGACCACGGCCCCGTTCAGCCGCGTGTAGGGACCGCCGCTGACCGTGGCACGATACACGTGGTAACCGCCCAGATCAGATTCCGCGTTGTCGTTCCAGTCCAGATCCACGACCGCATTCCCGGCTGTCGCGTTCAGACCGGTTGGTGCCGCCGGCGGCGTCACATCGACGCAACCCGGGTCGCTGAAGGTCTGACCGCTGTTCGCCTGGCCGGGGCTTGAGGGAGCAGGCGGCTGCCACGTGAAATCGGAATAACGCTTTCCGGTTCCGGTGAGCTGCAGCGAGTACCCCACCGGAGTCGTCGTCAGTTCACTGACGCCGATGTCCACGGAGACCATTCCAAGGGCGGGGCCGTCCGTCGCGGTAAAAGCACCCTCATAGCTGATGAACTGTATGACGGTATTCGACGCATCAACGAGGGCCAGGCCATCCGGAGAGCCATTCTGCATCGCCGCGAAGTTGAAGCTCAGGGTGCCGATGCAGCTCCGCTGATCCGGAAGCACCCCGGTGAGATTGACCGTCGCGTACGTCGCGCCGCCGCTACCGTTGTAGCCAATGACGCGCCAACCGCTGAGGTCAGTCCCCGCGGGACCGGCGATTTCGACGAATTCACCGGTATCCGTTCCATCGTTGTCATAATGGAATTCGTTGATCCAGGGCAACACCGTCCCGCCGGAAAGCGTCGCGCTTGCCTGATTGCTGTTGCCCGACTCGTTACTCGAGGTATCAACCGCTTTCACCACGTAGTAGTACGTCGTTCCGTTCGCGGCGGTCGAATCGCTGTAACCGCTGCCCGCGACGAGCGACCCGTTCATCTTCGAATAAGGGCCGCCGCTCACCGTGGAACGATAGACGTTATAGCCCGCCAGGTCGGACTCCACGTTGTCGTTCCAATCGAGATTCACGACCGCGTTTCCGGCCGTCGCGATCAGACCGGTTGGTGCCGCCGGCGGCGTGGTGTCTCCACCTCCGCAGACGTCGTTCCAGATGCACTCGACCCACTCAGGGTGATCGATGAACGGGTTACGATTGCCCTGATAGCTAAATACCACGTCGTTTCGATACCTCTCCTTGGCGTCGACGGGATCCTGCTGATGCCACTGAAGAAGAACCGTCAGTATTCCCATGTATGCGACCGACTCATTTGAGCCGGTGTTGGAGGCGGCGATCAGCGACTCGTTGTCGGTGAGAATCATGTCCGGCTCGGCCGCCCCCGTAATGCCGTGCGTGCCGCCTTCGTACCGGACATCGAGATAGAACAACGCGCGGGCGACATCACCGCGACGGCCAATCCACGTCTCCCACGTGCCGGTCGTGAAAGAACCCTCGGTCCAGTTCGAATTTCCCGGATACACGCCGCTTCCGCCGCCCTGGCCATTGGTGAAGAGTGTGATCTGCTCGGAGCAGAGCGCACTGCAGAATCGATAGGGCTTGTTGCTTCGGGAAGAGTTGTACGAGTCGTCCGAAATGAAGAGCGCGTGGCAGTCTGTGTAGGGGTAATTCGTCGAGCCGTCGTTCGGATAGCCGTATGAATTAGGCCACGTGTGCTCGCGATTGTAATTCGTATTCCCCCCGCCGACCTTGGCATAACTCGCGTTCTTGTATACGTCGAGAACGTTGGAAGGATTGCCGGGGTCTTCGTCTGCCGCTTCGAGGATGTTCCAGGTGTCTGTCGCTGTGGAGGTGTAGGGAAACCGAGTATGATCGTCTATGACCGGATGCAGCGTGGCGCGCAGCGTGGCGCCACCGGTCGTGTTCACGCCGTCATAGTACCCCGCCGGTGGATCGGCCGACGCCAGCGGAACCGCAACTAGCATAACCAGGGCCCACGGAGGCAGAATCCATTCCGCCGGAAAGTTCCATCGGCTCGCGCATTTCGTCGGCTTCATCCACGCAACTCCCTTCGAAGACCCCTATGATCTGTTCGCGGCTTCAACCGGACGGAACGCGCTGCCCCGCATGAAAAAGACGGCCGTGGCCGCAGGTGTCGGGGATTTTGCCGACCCGATATGTCGGAATCAAGTAAAAACTGCGCTAAGCTCCCGGTTTCTCGATCCGATTCTCGGTGACCCCGCAGGATCGCATTAGAATGAATCGATGTACCTGTGGTCATGCCCATTCGAGTAACGATTACGTCGACCCGCCGAATCGGTACTGCCGTCTCGATCCTTGGGGTGACCTTTGCTCTTACGATCGCGGCCGTCTTCCGCGCCGAGAACAAAAACCACGACTACACTGACAAACAATCACGAGGATAATCGCT
>CALLKH010000394.1 GCA_938008425.1 uncultured Planctomycetaceae bacterium
CCGCAGGAATCAGTGCTCCGCGAACTCCTCACCCAAGTCACCGGCGCTCGAAACACCGTACTGTCCGCGCTGACTCGCGCTGAAGACGTTCGCGTCGCCGTTTCCGGTCGAGCCGCCGCCGAGCCGTGCACCTGCAACGCCGCCGGCGAACTTCACGCCGGGGAAGTTTGGCGTTCCAACGCGTTCGGGGCGGATTGATCTGGCACCTGAACCGAACGGTCGTCCGTAGAGAACGCCGACCAGGCCGACATCGGCCCCGACAGTTCCGATGTCCGGGCTGCCGTCATTGTCGAAATCTTCTCCGAGGGCGTCATAGCCTTCAGCGGCGAAGAAAAGATCGTTGTTGCCGTCGCCGTCGACGTCGCCCGCAGTTCCCTGGCAGCGTCCGAACTGGTCGTCGGAGTGCGTGCCGCGAATCTCGATGCGCTCCGGCAGGTCGCAGGGACGACCATCACCCAGCGTGGGCGTTCCGAAGATGACGTAGACCTTTCCGTTGTTGTTCAAAGGACTCGGCTCGATTCCGCACCCCAGATCGGGCGAAAACGGATCGTTGTCACTGCCCGGAGCGCCACAAACGAAATCAGGCACTCCGTCCAGATTCAGGTCACCCGCATTTCGGCCAAACCCGAGATTGTCACCCGCATTCTCACCGAAGATGTCTGCAACCGTATTGATATCGCAAAGTTCGCGTTCGAATCCAGCCGGCGGGCAGCGACCGAAGAACGACGGCCATGACGACGGGGCGTTGAGACCGTTTTCGTCGTCGGCATGAATCAGCGGCAAGAGCCCCGGGCAATGCCGCGGCTCAATGAACTCGCCGTCGCTGTAGTCGTCTCCCTGGTACACGCGCAAATAACCGACATTGCGAACCAGGCCGGCGATGGTGATCTCAATCGAATCGAGCCGGAAGCTCGAGTATGTCGCGGCACAGTCGGCGAGAATCTCGACGCGAAGCGCGCCCGTACCGTCGACAAGCAAGTCCGCCGCCGTACTCGGGAAATCAAAGAACTGGGCGAAATTGATGGTGTTTCCGAGAATGCTTCCGGGCGGCAACGTCGGTGCGTCGTCATCTTCGGCAGGCACCGCCCCGGCCCAGAGCAGCACTTCTCGAACGGATCCGGGCACGAATCCACCCGCACCGTTGTCGAGGCCGAAGCGAAGAACAGGCGCATTCACTGCTTCGCCGACCATAAACACTGAAGCGATTTCAACATTACTGAATTCAGCGCCCACGTTGAACGCGCCGGATGCCGATGTCAATCCGCCGGGAACCCCGGGATCATTTGTGTAAGTGCCGCCGAGATCGACGGCGAGATCATGCGAAGCAGGGAATCCGAAGACACCGCCGGCAGGAGCGCTGACCAGGACCTCCGCATCCGGCGAATGTGTCGTATCCATGTCCGGGATGGTATCCACCGTATAACCATGCAACGAACGAGGATCGTACT
>CALLKH010000395.1 GCA_938008425.1 uncultured Planctomycetaceae bacterium
GCCCGCGTCGACCGACGCCACGACCGGCGAGCGCTGTCGGCTGATGAACTGCGTCGCCTCTTTGATACCGCTGAACGAGGCCCGGCGCGATTTCGGATCGAGGGACCGGACCGCGCGGTTCTTTATCGCGCGGCGGCGGAGTCGGGACTCCGGGCGGGCGAACTTCGAAGCCTGACGGTGTCTTCCTTCGACCTGGACCCCGACATGCCGACTGTCACAGTGAGTGCAGCATACAGCAAGCGCCGTCGTGAGGATGTCCAGCCAATTCCCCGCGCGCTGGCCGCCGCCCTTCGACAGCATTTCGCCGGTCGCTTGCCTGGGGCGAAGGCGTTCCGAATGCCGGGTGAGACCGACGTCGCGCGAATGTTGCGAGCTGATCTCGAAGCGGCACGCGCTGAGTGGTTGGCAGAGACCCGTGACGGTTCGCCTGAGCGGAAGCAGCGTGAGCAGTCGTCAACGCTAAAGTACCGCGATGACGCCGACCGCGTCGCCGATTTCCACGCGCTTCGACATTCGTACATCAGCAACCTCGCCCGTGGCGGCGTTCATCCCAAGGTCGCCCAAAGCCTCGCGCGGCACTCCACGATCGCGCTCACGCTCGATCGGTACACGCATTCAGTCGTGGGCGACCTCTCGTCCGCGTTGGAGGTCCTGCCCGACCTGAACCGCCCGGCCGACGATTGCGTTCGCCAGAGGGCAACAGGGACGCTTGGCGCGGCCTCGGACGATGTCTCATCGGAAACGAATTCGATTCGGATGAAGGCCTCGCCGGAGAGCCCCTCGCCCAATCCGCTTGGCGTTCAGCTTGGCGTTTCACTTGCCGGCACGGCTGCCGTGGGAAGTCGTGGTGGTTCGTCGGATGCCGTAGAATCAGCCTCGCGACGAGCCAATGACACCGACGAAAGAGCCTTGAAAAATAGGGGTGAGTGCGCGACAGGCCGTCGTGAGTCGTCGCCTGACGGGGGGAGTTCGAAACTGGGAGCGCTGGGACTCGAACCCAGGACCAACGGCTTAAAAGGCCGCTGCTCTACCGACTGAGCTACGCTCCCTTTTCAGGGCCGATCAATGTATTCCGACGCGGGCGGATTGGCAAGGTTCCGCGCTAGTTGCGGCGAACGGGAAGCGGCGTGACCTCGGCTTTTCGCGGGCCATCCGGCGTGCGGGCGATGAGTGCGACGCCGGGTTTGGCGTGGGCCGTCTTGAGGTATGCGAGCGACAGCGGCGCGCCGTCCAGCGCGGGACTGAGGCAGCCGCTCATCGCGCGGCCGACGTGGGCTGTAGCGCCGGACTTTGCCTCGTCGCCAGCCTCGGCCTTATCACCGGGCTCGGCCGAGTCTTGTGCCTGCGCCGGCGCCAGTTCCAGCACGGTGAGCCGCGGCAGCGGCGTCTCGCCCTCGACTCGAATGCCGACCAGCCTGCGTGCGAGGACCTTGTGGGCCCGCATTCGCTCGATCACTTCCTGGCCGAGGTAGCATCCCTTTCGATAGTTGATGCCGCGCTCGATCTGGCCGGTCTCGGGGGGGATCACTTCCTCGTCAATGTCGTCCACGCTCTTTGGAATGCCGGCCTCGATGCGGAGCGCGTCGAGCGTCCCGGCGTCGATGGCGGCCGCGCCGGACGAGTGTGCCAACGTCAGGGCATGTCGCGCGT
Source organism: uncultured Planctomycetaceae bacterium (assembly GCA_938008425.1). Lineage (GTDB taxonomy): Bacteria > Planctomycetota > Phycisphaerae > UBA1845 > UTPLA1 > JADJRI01. Next base: position 1,651 of record CALLKH010000395.1, read on the forward strand.
CGCTTTCGGCCTTGTCGCCGAACAGGATGAATTCTGCGCCGGGCAGACCGACTGAGTCGTGGCGGAACATCTGGGCCGTTGACTCGCCGATCCGGCCATCGACGTGCTGGAGCCATGCCATGGGCGTCAGGTTGGGAAAGCCGAGCGTGTCGGCGATGGTGTGCGCCTTGGGTCCGACGATCGCGATTCGTTGCGAGGTGGCGGTTCGATCGTGAATCTCAACCGCCTCGGTGATGATGTACCGGTCGAGAAACTTCCGGGCCTGTTCGACGAGCCGCCGGTCGATGTCGAGTAGGATCGAGTCCGGCCGGATCAGGTAGTTCAGGTCGAACTGCGTCCGGCCCTTGACGTTGATGACGAACGCATAGTTGCCCTCGCCGGGCTGGAGGGTGAGGACAACGTTGGTGACGAGATTGTTCAGCCACTTCGCCCGATCGGCCCCGGTGATTTCGAGCAGGCCGCGATCGTCGCGGAGGAGGACTGCGGAGCGGTTCAGGGCGGCGTTGTAGGCGTCAAGGTTCATATCAAGTCAGGCCGTGGAGGTTTATTGCCGTTTGGTACGATCTGCTCATCTCATCTTAGCCGGTTGGGGTTTGTTTGGCAGGGGGTGGAAGACTCCGATGGTCTTGAGGTCGCAGGTTGAAAGCCTCAGAGACAGGTCACTGGTCGGAGTCCTCTGCCACAGGTAGCTGCCGGACGTGACAGATTCGCCGGCGTCGATATACTTTTTGATCGAACTCGGGCCCCAAGGCTTAGAATGACTGGATTAGACTCGGCGGAGCGTTCCGCCCGGCGCGCGGCCAATTGGGCGGCTTGAGTGCTGGTGTGTCATGATGTTGACGCTCGATGGATCACAAGGAGAGGGCGGCGGGCAGATTCTGCGATCGTCGCTGGCGCTGTCGATTGTGACCGGCAGGGCGTTCCGGCTGAGGAACATCCGCGCGCGTCGATCGAAGCCGGGATTGATGCGGCAGCACCTTACGGCCGTGGTCGCAGCGGCGAAGGTGGGCGGGGCGAAGCTCACCGGGGCGGGGCTGGGTTCGACGGACCTGGTCTTTGAGCCGGGCGTCTCGGCGCGCGGCAGGCCGGGACCGGGACACTTTGAGTTCGCAATCGGCTCGGCCGGCAGCGCAACGCTGGTGTTGCAAACGGTGCTGCCGCCGCTGCTGATGGCGGGCGGCGAGTCCACCGTTCGCATCCAGGGCGGCACGCACAACATGAACGCGCCGCCGTTCGATTTTCTCGCGAAGTCCTTCGTTCCCATCCTGAACAAGATGGGCGCGTCGGTGGAGGTGACGCTGGTGCGGCACGGGTTCTATCCCGCCGGCGGCGGCGAGGTGATCGCACGGGTGCGCGGTCCGGCTGCTGCGGCGAGTGAACGGGCTGGCGATGCGACGAGCGAGCCGACGTGTTCGGCGACGGGAGAGGCGCGAGGCTGGAAGAGGCTGGAACTGCTTGAGCGCGGTTCGCCGAGCTTCAGGCGTGCGAGGGCGGTCTGCGCCCATCTGCCGACGGCCGTGGCGGAACGCGAACTGGACGTCGTTCGGCGATCGCTCAAGTGGCCTGCGGAGTGCCTGCTGGCGGAGGTGGCGGCGAATTCGGCGGGGCCGGGGAACGTGCTGATGCTGGAGCTGGGCTACGAGCACGTCACCGAGGTGGTTTCGGCCTTCGGCGCGCGCAACATCTCTTCGGAGTCGGTGGCCCGCTCGGCGGTCGAGGAGGCGGAGCGTTACCTCTCCTGCGACGCGCCCGTGGGTGAGCACCTGGCGGACCAGCTGCTCCTGCCGATGGCGCTCGGCGCCGGCGGCGTCTTCCGGACGCGCGGCCTGACGCCGCATGCGACGACGAACATCGACGTGATTCAGACGTTTCTCGATGTCCGAATCGAGACCGAGCGCGAAGGGCGGGGGAGCTATTTGGTTCGGGTGGAGAAGAATTGATCATCGACGAAGGGTGACGCTGACGTGGCGCGGAAGATTGCATTCAATCCGAACATGATCCTGCCGGCGGGGACGCAGGTGGTCGCGCGCGTCGAAGTGCGGATCATCGGCGGCGGGGCGGAGCATCCGGCCGGAACGGTGGGGGTCATTATTCGTTCGCCGGGCGACCACACCCACAACTACCTTGTGCAGTTTCCCGACGGCAGCGAAGCCGCGATGCGCCGAACCGAATTTGCCGTGCTGAAGACCTGGCAGCGGGATCAGATCAGGGCGGCGCCGAATGTGCTCGACGACTTCGATCTAATGGACTGCGTCCTCTTTCGCTGCATCGTCGGTTCGCGGGCGTACGGACTCTCCCGTGAGGATTCAGACGTGGATCGTCGCGGCGTGTATCTGCCGCCCGCGGAGATGCACTGGTCGCTCTTCGGCGTGCCGGAGCAATTGGAGAGCCCGGAGAGCGAAGAGTGCTACTGGGAATTCCAGAAATTCGTCATGCTCGCGCTGAAGGCGAATCCGAACGTACTTGAGTGCCTTTACACGCCGCTGGTGGAGGATGTGCTGCCGGTCGCGCGGGAGTTGCTCGACGCGAAGGGCGCCTTCCTCTCGAAACTGGTCTATCAGACCTACAACGGCTACGTGCTGAGCCAGTTCAAGAAGATCGGCGCCCGCGTGCAGAATCACGGTGACATCAAATGGAAACACGCGATGCATTTGATTCGCCTTCTGCATTCGGGGATCACGGCGCTTCGAGAGGGCTATGTGCCGGTTGCGGTCGAGGCTGAGCGCGAACGGCTGCTGGCGATTCGCGACGGCCAGATGACATGGGAGGCCATTGACGCATGGCGGCTGGAGCTGCACAGGCAATTTGAGGACGCATTCTCGACAACGAAATTGCCGGACCGGCCTGATTACGACCGGGCCAATGCGATACTGGTCTCCGCGCGGCGGAGCAGGGTGACGACATGAGCGATCAACCTCCGAATCCAGGCACGGCGTCGCACAGGAGCGACGACCATCACGTCCAGGCGGCGATGGCGGGACTTCCGCGCGCGCTGCTCTCGGGCGTGATCGCCGAACAACCAACGCCGCTTCTCTTCGTGACGATCAGCGGGGCGCATCTCTACGGATTCGCGTCGCATGATTCGGATTTTGATCTCCGCGGCGTGCATGTCCTGCCGGTGCGGGAAGTCTGCGGCCTTTACGAGCCGCGCGACACGCTTTCGATCTCCGAGGTGCGAGACGGCGTCGAACTGGATCTGGTCACACACGACGTCGCGAAGTTCTTCGGGATGGTCCTGAAGCGGAACGGCTACGTCCTCGAGCAGCTCTATTCACCGCTCGTGCTCCACACGACGCCGGAGCACGACGAACTGAAGTCAATCGCGCAGGGCTGCATCACGCGGCACCACGCCCATCATTATCTGGGCTTTTGCCGCGGCCAGTGGGAGATTTTCGAAAAAGAGCTGCGGGTCAAGCCGCTTCTCTACACGTACCGCGTCCTGCTGACGGGGATTCACCTGATGCGCAGCGGCGAAGTCGAGGCGAATCTCTTGCGACTCAACGAGTCGTTTCGGATCGGCTACATCGACGAGCTGGTGGCGCGGAAGGCACATGGCGCCGAAAACGAGTTGCTGGGCGACGCCGACATCGCATTTCATCGAAGCGAATACGAGCGATTGACCTGTGAGCTGGAGCGGGCGCGGGATGAGAGTACCCTGCCGGAGATGCCCGCGGGAAAAGAAGCGCTGAATGATCTGCTGCTGAGAATTCGGCTCCTCTGAATGATAGGGCCATTTCGTTGGAATGCAGGGACACAGTCTGGCTGGCCGCATGGAAAAGCTAATGGAGAATGGTGTCATTCCGAAGTTTGCGGACTCACCACGCGATACTCGGCATTCGTAATGAAGAATCCCACGTCGGACGGGCGCGGTTTCGTGGCAATGTTCGCCAGGTGCTCGAAATTGCCGCCTTCGTCCGTGCGGTCTTCGCCGATGGACCAGGTCTTGATGCCCTCGGCAATCACTTCGTACCGAATGGGCCGGCCATCGAACGGATCGAGTGGAGCGGCGTCGAGAAAATCGGGCACCAGCATATCGAGGTTGTCAGGCCAGTCGTTGTTGACCAGCCGATACTCTTCGGCCGCGAACGCGGCCAGCGCGGCTCGGGCGCGGCCGATGGCGGCGTGTTGACGCCTGAGGTTCAGGCCGAATGCCGGCACCCAGTAACGGGTCATGACGCAGTAATCCGGAATCGACGAATTCTGCCGTTCCCACTCGTCGATTCGCGCCGGCATCTCACTTTCAGAACAATCCGACTCGTCGAGGACTTGTCGAAATCGCTCCAGTGACCGGGCTGCGTCGAGGGCTCGTGCGGCCGACAACTGATGCCAGTCCACAGCCCGACTGCGGACGGACTGGTTGATTCCATAGATCATTTCCTGATACTCGGGGAGTGCGAGTGAGTCGATGTGCACTGCCCGATCCACAAGGATCGATTCACTTGGAGATCTGTAACGTGAGAAGTGACGCAGCTCCTGTTTGATCCGTTCGATCTCGCCGCTGTTCAATGTAAAGCCGCTGACCACCCGCCCCGCCTGATCAATCGAGTTGTTCAAGTACTTCGTGCGCAGCCCGACTCCCATGACATTCTGCCACGGAGAGTCAAAGGCCCGGCATACGCGAAGGGAATCAACAAGCGAACGTACAGCGCGATCCTGATTCCCGTCCTCAACGCCGAGCAGGGAATCCAACAGAAGGATGCCTGAAGCGCGTCCGGTTTGGCTCAACTCGGGAAGTTGCGTGTGAAAGTATGGCGATTTCCATTTCCAGTCGAACCACGCCCGTTCCATCCGGGCGGCCTCATGCATCTCGGTCAGTGCATCGGGGGAGTGCTCAATGAATCGTCGAGCGGACGCCAGATACTCCGGCTTCGCCCGTTCCCCGGGTTTCAATTGGGGTAGATTCGAGATGACGCCGAATTCAGACGGACTGCCGTCCGGCGGCTGAATCAAGTCCAGAAATGGCCGCGCCGCCTTGAGAAGTGCGGTCGTCATGTTCTCCTCTTCGGGAATGCCCGGGTCCAGCCGTCGAATGTCCTCCATGGTCAGCGGCTCGCCCTTTGCACGGATGTCGGCGATGCGTCGCTCGAATCGCTGTTCGGCGAGATATTCGATGCCGTAGTAGGCGCCGGCGGCGAGGAGCAGAAACGCGATGGCGATACTGGTCTTGGGATGTCCGATGATCCAGCCCAGTAACCCGCGTCGCGCTCGAGAACGCGGGGCGCTGGACTCGTGCGAATTGGAAACGTATCTCATTCCGGCCCTCGTTGGTCGGGACTTCCCGATCGATTCATTTTAGGGGTTCATGGTCCGGATAGGCCATCCGCGAAATATCGGACAGCGCCGTGCGTCTTGGCGCCGTCGCCGCCGTATACGATATTGATATGTTCGATCCGCAGGTCCGCAATCGTTGGCAGTCCTGCGCGAAACCGGGTTTGGCGATGAATTTCGGGCTTCCTGGCCGGTGCCCGTTCCGATTATCGGGAGAATTAATTGCCCTTGCGGTGTGGCTGAATCATACTCATTAGACCATGAAGCCCGTGCTTCTTTCCATTGTGCTCGTCTTTGCGCATATCGCCCCGCCGCTTCTCTGCCGGGGCGGGCTGCTTTCGCATGTTTGTCACGAGACGTGCTGTCCGGAGCAGGAGACGTGCTGCCCGTCGGATGAGGGCTGCGCGCCCGCTGAAAAGGCCGACTGCGGCCATGAGCCCGACTGCGCGTCGGACCCGTGCGACGAGATGTCCGCCGCCGCGTTGGTCGCCTCGCGGCCGAACCAGGCGGTGGAACTGCTCGCCCCCGTCACGCTGCTCCCGCCGGAGCCCTTGATCGCCTCACCCGCGGGGTTCGCCCGCATTACAGGAGATGCCATTATTCTGGCATCCAGCGTTTGCGCCGAGTTTCGTACCCCACTTCTGATTTGATTCCATCTCACGAGCCCGACTGCGCCTGAAGTTTTTCGGGACTTCCGCGCCCGGCGTCTGCTTCCGGAACGACGCCATGCGTGTAAATACGTCCGTCGCAGGCCGGGAAAAGTCGCGTCTTCGAGGTCATGAGCCGGCCTCGGAATGACGTTTTCAATACGGGAATCACCCTCACGCGGCATCGCGCCGTGATCTGCTGGCCCGTTTGTTATGGGAATCAAAATGACCCATTACCGATTTCTCACCTCTGTTGTCGGTCTCGTTGCCGTCGGCTTGTGCGGTTGCGCACGTGTTGACCCGGCGCACGACTACGAGCGCGTCGGCGGCGAGACGAAGGCGGCCGTCGGCGCGTACGACACGTATGACCCCGCCGCGGAGTCCGCGATCAGCGAGCGCGTCGTCGAAATTCTTGAGGACGGCCTGACGGTCGATGAGGCGGTGCAGATCGCGCTGGTGAACAATCCGGCGCTGCAGGCCTCGTACATGAGCATCGGCATGGCCCGCGCCGACGTGGTGCAGTCGAGGCTGCTGGCGAATCCCGTGCTGGGTCTCTCGCTGCAACTGCCCGAAGCCGGCGGCCGTGCGAATCTCCAGGCCAGTATCGCCCAGAGCATCGTCGAACTGTGGCAGATCCCGGTGAAGGCGCGCGGCGCGGAGCGCGAACTGGACGGGGCGATTCTGCGGCTGGCCCGCGAGGCGGCGAGTCTCGCCATGGATGCCAAGTCGGCGTACTGGCAGGCGGTCGGCGCGTCGGCGTCGCACGCGATTTCGATCGAGAACCGGGACCTTGCAAAGAAGCTCGTCGATGCGGCGCTGGCGCGGCAGAAGGCCGGCGCGGTCGGGGAGCTGGACGTCAACCTGGCGCGGGGCACTTTCCTGGCGGCGGAGCTGGAAGTGACACAGGCGCGGCTCGATGCGTCGACGCGCCGCAGGGCGCTGGCAACCGTGCTGGGCCTGACGGTCGACGCCGATTCGCTCATGCTGCTCTCCGACATGGACATGGTGGATCTCGAAGGCATGGCGGCCGAGGGCGTGGTCGAGACGGCACTCGAGGCCCGGCTTGACCTTCGCGCGGCGGAGCAGGCGATGACGGCCGCCGCCGCACGGCTGAAACTCGAATACGCCCGCGTGTTTCCGGAGGTTTCGCTCGGCATCATGCTCGAGCGTGAACATCGCCGGGCGCAGAAGGGCCGAAAGATCTTCGCCGACACGCTCAAGTCATCGGTCGCCAACGGTGGATTCACGGCGCCCGATCTTCAGTCGCGCGGCGAGCGCAACCTGGAGCGTCGCGCCGACATCGACGCGATCGTCGGGCCGTCGCTGTCGATCGAGTTGCCGATCTTCGACCAGAACCAGGCGCAGATCGCCAAGGCGAAATACGAATACGACCAAACGGCCAAGACCTACGAGAGCATCCAGCGACGAATCGTGCAGGATGTTCGCCAGGCGTTCGACGCGGCGCTGACGACCGAGGAAGTCGCACGATTCTACGACGGAACGCTGCTCCCGCAGGCGCAGACCAACCTCGATCTGTCGCGCGAAACATACCAGGCGGGGCGAACATCGCTTGTCACCGTGATCGAGGCGCAGCGGTCGCTTCTTGACTCTCGACGGGCGGGCGTGTCGGCGAAACAGTCCGCGATGACGGCGGCGGCGGAACTTGAACGCGAGATGGGCCGTCCGCTCGGCGGCAAGGTGAATGCAACGGATGAGTAATGAACTGGACTGAAGAGTTGTCGGCCGCGCAGGGCGATGGCGAGGCGGGAATGAGCTGACTCGCGGCCGGCGGTGAATCGATGAGTTGAACAGTCCGGGAGGTTGACATGTTTACAATGAAGAAGAACTGGACGAGATGGCTTCAAGTGAATGGTCGAACAGCCCTGTTGATCACGGCGGCGCTGCCGTTTGTGATGGTGGCATCGGCGTGTGACAGCAGGTCGGGCGATGTCGGCGGCAGGAATGCGCCGGGAGCGGCGACACCGGTCGCGGCGGCGGATGTCGATTGCGCCGAACACAAGCTGAAGCAGTCGTCGTGTCCGTTCTGCAATCCGGAGATCGTCCGGGAGCAGGGCGAGTGCGCGGAACATGGCGTGCCCGAGGCGCTCTGCTGGATCTGCCGGCCGGCGCTGCTCGCGGTGTACAAGGACACCAACGACTGGTGCGGCGGTCACGATCGCCCGGAGAGCCTTTGCTATCTCTGCAATCCCGAGCGGGAGGCGATCGTCGCGGCGATGCTCGCGCCGGCGACGACGGACGACTCGATTCTGGTCGAGTGCACGGAACACGGGCTGAAGAAATCGGCATGCCCGTTCTGCAATCCTGAAATCGTTCGCGAACAGGGCGAGTGCGCGGAACACGGCGTGCCTGAGGCGCTGTGCTGGATCTGCCGGCCGGAACTGCTGGCTGTCTACCAGAGCACAAACGACTGGTGCGGCGGGCACGATCGCCCGGAGAGCCTCTGCTACCTCTGCAATCCTGAGCGAGAAGCAATCGTCGCCGCGATGCTCGCGCCGATCGACCGGGCTGCATCGAGCGGAGCCCTTTCCACCACTGCAGCCGACGACGACGTCAGCGAACGACCCCGGTCAAGCCGCCCGCCATCGGTCAGTTGCACGACAAGTTCGACGCGCGTCATTCTCGCCTCGCCGGATGTTGCGAAAAACGCCGGGTTTGAATTCAGCAGGATCGAGCGCCGTGCCATCTCGCAGACATTGGAGTGCAACGTCGAGATTGCCTACGACGCAAACCACTATGCCCGCGTTTCGTCGCGGGTCGCGGGCGTCGTGCAGTCGGTCGCAAAGGATGTCGGCACGGCCGTCGAGGCGGGCGATTTGCTCGCAGTCGTGGATTCGGCGGAACTTGCGTTTGCAAAGGCGGAATATCTTCAGGCGAAGGAAATGGTTCGTCTGTGGGACAAGAACCACGAAGCGACGCACGCCCTTGTCGAAAAGGGCATCGCCAGTTCGCAGGAGGATCTGGCTGCCGAGAACAAGCTCGCAGAGGCGACGATTCAGCTCTCAAAGGCATCGCAGCAGCTTCGCGTGCTCGGCCTGACGCCGGCGCAGATCGAGACCATCGAGCCGGAGCACGATACCAGCCCGCTGCTCTCCCTGACGGCGCCATTCGCGGGCGAGATCGTCGAGCGATCGGCCGTGATGGGCGAAACGGTCGATCCGACGAAGCCGCTCTTTTCGATCGCCGACACGCGCGTGATGTGGGCGGAACTGGACGTGTACGAAAAGGACATCGCGCTGGTCCGCGTGGGGCAGCCGGTCGTGGTGCACGTCGATGGACTCCGCGGCGAGCCGTTCGCGGGCACGGTGACGTGGATCAGCCGTCAGATCGACCCGAAGACGCGAACGCTGCGGGCGCGGGCGGAATTGCCGAACGACAGCGGCAATCTCCGGGCGAACATGTTCGGCCGCGCCGAGATCACCATTCGCGATCGCGAATCCATGGTGGTGGTCCCGAGATCGGCGGTGCAGTGGGACGGCTGCTGCAACGTCGCGTTCGTGAAGATGACGGACACGTCGTATCAGCCGCGAAAGTTGCTGCTCGGCGCGGAGGCGGGTGAATTTTTCGAAGTGCGAAATGGTCTCACCGACTCGGACGTGGTGGTCACACAGGGCAGCTTCATGCTCAAGACGGAGATCATGAAGAGCAGCATCGGCGCGGGCTGTTGCGAGGCGAATCACTGACATGCTCGAAAAAATCATACACTGGTCGCTTCATCATCGGTTCCTGGTGATTGCGCTGTCGATCCTGCTCGTCTTCACCGGCGGCTGGGCGGCGGTGAATCTGCCGATCGACGCTTTCCCGGACACGACGCCGACGCAGGTGCAGATCAACACCGTCGCGCCCGCGCTCTCGCCGATGGAAATCGAGCAGCAGATCACATTCCCGATTGAGCAGGCCATCGGCGGGCTCCAGGGTCTGGAGTCCGTCCGTTCGATTTCGAAATTCGGCCTCTCCCAGTTGACGGTGACGTTCGTCGACGGCACCGATCTCTACTTCGCGCGGCAGCTCGTCAGTGAACGGCTCGCGACCCTCGAAATGCCGCGCGGCGTTGAGAAGCCGCAGATGGGGCCGGCCGCGACGGGGCTCGGCGAGATTTTTCACTACGTGGTGTCGTCGAAGACGCTCTCGCTCACCGAGCTGACCACCATACACGACTGGCAGGTCAAGCCGCGGCTTCAGGCCGTGCGCGGCGTGGCGGAGGTGAATACCTGGGGCGGGCTGCGAAAGCAGTTTCACGTGCTCGTCGATCCGTCGCGCCTGGTGAAGCACGATCTGACCATGGACGACGTGTTCGAAGCCCTCGAAAAGAACAACATGAACGTCGGCGGCGGGAACATCACCGAGGCCGGCGAGCTTCACCTGGTGCAGGGCATCGGCATCACGACCAACATCGGCGAGATTCAGAACATCGTCATCGACGCTCACGATGGCGTGCCCATCCTGATTCGCGACGTCGGCGAGGTGAGGCTGGGCCACGAGATTCGCCGAGGCGCGACGACCTTCAGCGGCGGCGGCGAGGTCGTGCTCGGCCTGGCGTTCATGCTGATGGGCGAGAACAGCCACGACGTGTCGGCGCGACTGGAAAAAGAGCTGGCGACGATTCGAAAATCGCTGCCCGAAGGCGTGGAAGTCACGCCGGTCTACGCCCGCACCGAACTGGTCGAGCACGTCATCAACACGGTGAAAACCAACCTGTTCGAAGGCGCGCTGCTCGTCATCGCCGTGCTCTTCGCGTTTCTTGGCAACCTGCGCTCGGGACTCATCGTCGCGCTGGCCATTCCGTTGTCGATGCTCTTCGCGGCCGACGCGATGCTGCGCTTCGGCATCGCCGGAAGCCTGATGAGCCTCGGCGCGATCGACTTCGGCCTGATCGTCGACAGCTCCGTCATCATGATCGAAAACAGCCTGCGCCACGTGGCCGAGGATGGCGGAAAGCGGCGGCTGATTGATATCGTGCGCGACGCGTCGGTCGAGGTGCGCCGGCCGACCATGTTCGGCGAAATGATCATCATGATCGTCTATCTGCCGATCCTCACGCTCGAGGGCGTGGAGGGCAAACTCTTTCGGCCGATGGCGCTGACGGTGATCTTCGCGTTGCTGGGTTCGCTGATCCTGTCGATGACGCTGATGCCGGTGCTGGCGAGTTTGCTGCTTCCGAAAAGAATGAAGCACGGGGACAATCTCATCGTTCGGGCGCTGAAGCGACTCTATCGGCCGGTGCTCTCGCTGGCGATTCGCACGCGATTTCTCATCGTCGTTTGTTCGGTGCTTCTGCTCGTGTTCGGCGTGTGGCTGGGCCTGAACACCGGTTCGGAATTCGTGCCGCGACTCTCCGAGGAGGCGATCACCATCAACACCGTCCGTCTGGCGGGCATCTCGCTGGAGGAATCCGTGCGCGTCGGCACGGCTCTCGAGCGGGTGATTCGCGAGCGATTCCCCGACGAAGTGCGAGACATCTGGTCGCGCACCGGCACCGCCGAGATCGCCACCGACCCGATGGGCCTCGAGGTCACCGACGTCTTCATCACGCTGCGCCCGCGCGAGGATTGGAAACGGGCGGTGACGCAAGAGGAGCTTGAGGCCGAGATGAGCGCCGAACTCGCCGGCACGCCGGGCATGCGGCTCGTGTTCAGCCAGCCAATCGAAATGCGCATGAATGAGATGGTCGCCGGCATTCGCAGTGACCTGGGCGTCAAGATTTTCGGCGACGATCTGGAGGTTCTCAAGGAGCGCGCGTCGAAGGTGCAGGAAATCCTGGAGTCGATGGTCGGCAGCGCGGATGTCTATGCCGAGCAGATCACCGGCCAGCCCGTCCTCGAAGTACGCGTCGATCAGGAGGCGATCGGCCGCTACGGTGTTCCCGCGGAGCACGTGCTGGAAGTCGTCGAGGCGATCGGCGGCCGCAAGGTTGGCGATATTCGCGAAGGGCGCATGCGATTCGATCTTGTCGTCAAAATGGCCGACGCGTACGCCAAGGATCCGCTGAGCGTCGGCCGGATTCTCATCACCACGGCGCGCGGCGAGCGAATCCCGCTCTCGCGACTGGCGAAGATTCGACAGGTGGAGGGCCCCTCGACCATTACGCGCGAACGGCAGATGCGCCGCATCGTGGTGACTTGCAACGTCGTCGGCCGCGATGTCGGTCGATTCGTGAGCGAGGTCATCTCGCGGGTGGAAGCGGAAGTGCCGCTGCCGCCGGGATACTACTATGAAATGGGCGGCCAGTTTGAGCACTTCGAGCGGGCCTCGCGGCGGTTGATGTTCGTCGTGCCGGCGGCGCTCGGGGCGATCTTTGTATTGCTGTATCTCACCTACGGTCGATTGATGGACGTGCTCAGAATCTCATTCACGCTCCCGCTCGCGGCCGTCGGCGGGCTGGTGTCGCTGCATCTTCGCGACATGCCGTTCAGCATTTCCGCGGGCGTCGGCTTCGTGGCGATGTTCGGCGTTTCGGTGCTCGGCGACATGGTGTTCGTGTCGTACCTGCGCGGCCTGCTTGAGCAGGGGATGACGCTGCTGGAGGCGATTGAAAAGGCCGCGCTCGCCCGGATGAGGCCGGTGCTCATGACAGGTCTCGTTGCGAGCCTCGGGTTCGTGCCGATGGCGTTCAATACCGGCGTCGGCGCAGAAGTGCAGCGACCGCTCGCGACGGTGGTCATCGGCGGCGTGGTGACGAGCACGCTGCTGACGCTGGTCGTGCTGCCGGCGATCTACGCCTTCGTCGGCCGGCGAGATGCCGCGAAACAGGCAGTCAATTCGCCCGAACCGGCCGCGGCGTGATCTATCGAATCGGCCATGGGGATATCCTCGAGCGAGATCGGGCATTCTGTTCAGCCCAGCTCCGTCAGGAGCAGGGTGACAGCGGTCGGGCGATTGCAGCGGCAGCGCAGTAGACTGAATCGGGCGATACTCGCGTTCATCCATGCACGATCATCCGATGCCTATTTGCCCCAACGGGGCAAAGGAATGTAGCCACGGGTGTAGCGAAGCGGAACCCGTGGTAAGGAGAGATCGTTCCCTTTCCGCCCCGAAGGGTCGGAGGAATTTTTCCTGGCGAACGCACTCGATCTTCGAAGATTCCCTCAGCCCCTGTCGGGGCTGTCAACACGACGGCACCGTTGACCACGGGTTCCGCATCGCCGGGCTTCGCCCGTACGATGCTCCACCCGTGGCTACACTCCGTCGCCCCTTCAGGGCGGAGGAATCGAAGTCTCAGCGGTTGTTCTTGCGGAGAATTCGAATCACCGGCGACACTCGCGCATGAATGAGCCTGGCGCGCCGACACGCCACGCGCAACGCGGATGAACCGTTGAGACTGTGGGGGCCGATCATTCGGCACTTGCTCAAGCAGCGACGCCTCACGTGTGCTGTACTTCCATGTTTCAAGGCCGACCATTCGCCCCCAACGCAAACGGCCCCGGACGATTACGTCCGGGGCCGTCTGCCTGAGTCATGCATTATCGTTCAGCGACGCGCGGCGTCAGTTCGCCCGCCACTTGTTACCCTTGATCTCCAGGTCGGAGCTGTCCAGGCTGTCTGAGCCCGAGTACATCTCGTTGCCGATCTTGATCGACGCGTCGAGGGTGCGCGGCGTCGTGTTCTTTCCGTTCGGGAACAGCGCACCGTTGAAGTCGGCCGTGATCTGGAAGCAGCCGACGGAGTTACGCAGATCGTCGCCGACGTTGATCGTGCGGCTTGCACCGCCGGAGATCGTGATCACCGACGTATCGGTCAGCGGGAATGGAAGCGTGATCGTCGCTCCCGCCTTCGGCGTGCAGACGTCGTACGGCACCGTGGCCGTCAGGTTGCCGTTGGCGTCGATGTTGATCGTGGCCTGGTTGTTGATGTTAATCGTCACCGGACCGTTGAGTTTCCGCTTGTTGTATCGAATCGCCAGCGTCGTCTGGCTGCTCGAAATCATGTTGGTAAAGAAGCGAATCGGGAAGTTGGCCCGCGCATAGCGGAATCTTGAACCGGTCCAGTCGATGTCGATGTCGGTAATCGGTCCGGTGTTGCTGTTGAAGCGCCACTTGCGGCCCTGCGGTCCCGACTGCGTGAAGTTGTAGGTCGCCAGCGGCGCGATGTTCACGCCGGCCAGCGTCAACGACACCTTGCCCGTCGCCGCCAGCTCGGAGAAGTTCACGCCGGACGGCAGGCCGATTTCGCCGCTGATCGTCATGCGATGCTGGCCGCCCCACTTGACGTCCGCGCATTCAATGTCGAACACGCTCAACGCCGCCGGGCTGATCACGACGGTGGTCGAGGCCTCGTGCCATCCGCCGACGGGATCGGTGACCCGCAGCGTGACGTCGTGCGAGCCGTACGACATGCTGACGTTCGTCGTGGCACAGCTCGCGGCCGAGCCGTCGCAGACCACGACGGAATCCACCGTCCACTTAAACGTCAGCGTCGAAAACGCATCGTCCTGATCCGATGAGCCGGAACCATTGAGCTGCACCAGCGCCTGTACGCCGATGTTCGTCAACTGGACGACCGATGCGTTCGCCGTCGGCCGGGCGTTGCACGGACTGAAGCCCATGCCCACCTCGACGCCGTCCGACAGCGTGTCGTTGTCCGAGTCCGCGTTGAACGGATCCGGGCACGGGCCGCCGTTGGCGAGGGCAAGCTCATCGACGTCCGACAGACCGTCGTTGTCGTCGTCTGCATCGCAGGCGTCACCCTCGGCGTCGCCGTCGTAGTTGGCCTGCGTCGGATTGGCCACGGTCGGGCAGTTGTCCACGTTTCCGCAGATGCCGTCACCATCGACGTCATTCGATGCATCATTCGGGCACGGATCGCATGCATCGCCCAGCGCGTCGCCGTCGGCGTCAGCCTGATCGGCATTCGCCGTGTTCGGGCAATTGTCCACGTCGCCGCACACGCCGTCGCCGTCCGCGTCATTGTTGGGATCGTTCGGGCAGGCGTCGCAGGCATCGCCGAGACCGTCGCCGTCGGCGTTCTCCTGTGCCGGGTTGGCGGCATTCGGACAATTGTCGCAGGCATCGCCGAGACCGTCGCTGTCGGCGTCGGCCTGATCCGCATTCGGCGTGGCCGGGCAGTTGTCGCAGGCGTCGCCGGCGCCATCGGAATCGCCGTCGGCCTGGAGCGGGTTCGCATTCACCGGGCAGTTGTCACAGGCATCGCCGCGGCCGTCGCCGTCGGCATCCGCCTGGTCGGTGTTCGCCGTGGCGGGGCAGTTGTCGCAAACGTCGCCCACGCCGTCGCCATCGGCATCCGCCTGGTCGGCGTTGGCCGTACTCGGGCAGTTGTCGCAGGCATCGCCAAAGCCGTCGCCGTCGGTATCGGCCTGATCGTCGTTCGCGACGTTGTCGCAGTTGTCACAGACGTCGCCGAAGAGATCGCCGTCGGCATTCGCCTGATCGGCGTTGGCCGTGACCGGGCAGTTGTCATCGACGTCGAGCACGCCGTCGCCGTCGTCATCGCCGTCGCACGCGTCGCCGATCAAGTCGCCGTCAAGATCGGCCTGACTCGGATTCGCCACGAGCGGGCAGTTGTCATTCACGTCGAGAACGCCGTCATTGTCGTCGTCGTCATCGCATGCGTCGCCCAGCGAGTCGGCGTCATTGTCCGCCTGATCGTTGTTCGCGTCGTTCGGACAGTTATCACACGCGTCGCCGAACAGATCGCCGTCGGCGTTCTCCTGGCCGGCGTTGGCGGCGTTGATGCAGTTGTCGCATGCATCGCCGACCCCGTCACCGTCCGCGTCAGCCTGCGAGGGATTGGCCGTCGCCGGGCAGTTGTCCTCGGTGCACGTGTTGGCGGGGAATCCGGGATCGCCGAATCCATCGCCGTCGATGTCGGTGCAGTTGTCGCAGGCGTCGCCGATGCCGTCGCCGTCGGCATCCGCCTGATCGGCGTTCGCGACCGTCGGGCAGTTGTCAGCGGCGCAGGTGTTGGCGGGGAATCCGGGGTTGCCGAATCCATCGCCGTCGGTGTCGGTGCAGGTGTCACACACGTCGCCGAGCCCGTCGCCGTCCGCATCCGCCTGATCCGGATTGGATATGGACGGACAATTGTCGGTCGCGCAGGTATTGGCGGGGAACCCGGGATTGCCGAATCCGTCGCCGTCGGTATCGGTGCAGGTGTCGCACGCGTCGCCGATGCCGTCGCCGTCCGCATCCGCCTGATCGGCGTTGGCAATCGTCGGGCAGTTGTCCGTCGCACAGATGTTGGCGGGGAATCCGGGGTTTCCGAATCCGTCGCCGTCGGTGTCGGTGCAAGTGTCGCACGCATCGCCGTCGGCATCGCCGTCGGCGTTGGCCTGATCGGCATTGGCGACGCTCGGACAGTTGTCCACGTCGCCGCAGACGCCGTCGCCGTCCGCGTCGTTGTTGGGATCGTTCGGGCACGGGTCGCAGGCGTCGCCGAGCGCATCGCCGTCGAGATTGGATTGGCTCGGATTGGCCACGCTCGGACAGTTGTCCACGCAGTCGAACACGCCGTCGCCGTCGCCGTCCACATCGGGAACGCCGCAACCGCAAACGCCGGGTGCCAGCTTGTTGGCATCGAACGGGCATCCGTCGCAGGCGTCGCCCGCGCCGTCGCCGTCGGAATCGGTCTGGCCGGGGTTCGGGACCTGCGGACAGTTGTCGTTGGTGTCGGGAACGTTGTCACCGTCGCCGTCAATCAGCTCGTACGCGCCCATGTCGACAATCGGCGCCGTGCCGAGGCCGGTGTCAGTCGTGAAGATGTCGTTGGTGTATCGCGGATTGCCGTCGCGATCGGTCGTGATGCCCGCGGGAACCAGGCTGTTGTTGCCCGCGTCGACGGCCGGTGAAGTGGATAGAAGTCTCGCATCGTCATCGGCGGTTCCGGCGATATTGTCCGCCCCGTCCGCATCGACGAAGAGCGGGTTGCCGTCCTTGTTGCCGCCGCCGTTCGTGCCGAAGGCCGCGGGCCAGGGACTGGACCCTTCAATCAGGCAATACCGGAAGGTCGGCGAGCTGCCGATGTTCAAGATGTTCGGCCCGGAGCTTGAGGCCGTGTTGCCCCAGAAGATGCAGTTATTCACCTGCGGGAAGTTGGACGGACCGCCCGAGCGGTTGTCCATGCCGCCGCCCTCGACGGCGCTGTTGCCGACGAAGGTGCAGTTGCTCATCGTGAAGAAACTCTGAACTGCAAGCGTTCGAATTCCACCGCCGCCCGAGACGCTGGCGACGTTGCCGGTGAACACGCAGTTCGTGACGGCCGCCCGCTGGCGCACGAGCATGCCGCCGCCCTCGGGCCCGCGATTACCGATGAACGAGCAGTTTTCGTAGAGGGCCGTCGCGCCGGTGGAGTTGGAGTAGACGCCGCCCGCCTGCTGGTTGCCGCGATTCGCGCGAAAGATGCAGTTGCGAACGGTGACCGTCGCGCCGTTGTCTACAAAGAGACCGCCGCCGAATTCGGCGTAGTTCTCGACGATGTTGCAGTTGCGGATGGTCGGCCCGAAGCCGGAGGCGCCGGTGTTTCGATCGACCAGGATGCCGCCGCCGAATCGCTGCGGGTTGCTGCCCGATTGAGCGCTGCCGTGCGTGACGGTGAATC
>CALLKH010000396.1 GCA_938008425.1 uncultured Planctomycetaceae bacterium
ACAAGGACGCCCCGTTTCATATATCTTCATGGCGACGGCCGTTCGCGTCGGCATGTCTTCGGAGGGGTGAACGGGCGTGAGAATTGGGCCGTGCGGCATGATGCGCGGATCGATTCGTCCGTCCTCCGGACGGGAGAGTTTCAAGGGCGACTGCCCCCGGACTGTAAGTCCGGGGCTACGATCGCGCGCCCTGCCGGGCGAGGTGACGCGGGTGGCCGGTGAGCGATTGTACAACCCGCTTCGGGGTTGAGAGGTGCGCGTGCGGGCGATCCGTGGGTTGCACCCACGGCTACTGTTGTTGGACCTCCGTCGGGGTCGGGGAGGCGTGCCCCGACGCCCATGCGGCGCGTGGGGCACGGGTCGCAGTCGTCGGGAATCGCGTCGGCGTCCTGATCGGGTTCGCAGGCGTCGGGGATGCCGTTCTGGTTGCAGTCAAGCTCGGTCGTGTCGGCCGCGATGACGATGTTGTCGACCCAGGCGTCGAAGGCTAACTCGCTGAGGACGTGGATGCGAAGTTCGTCGATCGGGGCGCTGAAACTCGACGTGAGCGTGCCGATTCCGCGGGGCGCGCCCTGGGACTCTGTGAGGGCACCGCCGAGGTAGCCTCCGAACGTGACGGCACCCAGTCCGACCGTGGTTCGCAGGTAATCGGCGCCGAGGAAGTTGAACAGGCCGCCGGCGATCCTGGCGATGGAGATCGTCGCGGTGCCAAACATGGTGATTTCGCCGGCCGCCGGCTGGCAGGCGGTTCGGGGGATGGAACAGTGCGCATCCGGGATTCAGCCCCGAATCTCGCCGCCCGACAACCGGAAGAAAGGTGAACTTCTGTGATTCGCAGCCGAGCGTGCACCTCCGCTCCCCGCCGATCACACCCAACCCTGACGATTGGGTGCGATGCAGCGGGGTGACCGCGAGTCCGGATGATCAGGGGCAGTCCAGCGTTTCCAGCAGGTCCTCAACGAAGAGTTGCACGTCATCAAGGTTCACGCCGTTCGCCCCGTCGATGTCGGCACAGAGGCACGAGCCGCCTTCCAGTACGCAGGCGAGGAATGCCGCAATATCGGCGCCGTTTCGCTTTCCGTCACCGTTCAGATCGCCGAGGCACGAGCAACTGGTTAATTTCGCGCCTGCCCAGAACCCGCCATCGAGGTCAAATCGACCGCCTGACAAGGCTCCCGCGTCGGGCTGACCGATGGTGCCGGCGAGTTGAAACGCGCCGCCGGTGCTGACGCCGCCGCCGCCGTCCATCGTTCTCCAGTCGAGTTCATACTGGGCTAGTGCCGGAATCGTGACAGTGATCGCCAGGGCGGCAATGGCCGCGATGAGTCGCTTGTATTGTTTCATTCTCATGATTCAGCTCCCTTTGCTTCGGGGGTTAATCTTCAAGTACTAAGGTTGTCCGATTCGCACCAGGCCGTTTTCGGCGTTGAGCGTCATCGGCCGCCAAATGGTGAAACGTTCGTTGTAGTTCGCCGAGCGGATTCGCACTTCGTCGCCTGCGAAGACGCAGAACGTCGCTTCATAGACGGTGTCAAACGGATCGCCGCTGGTGCCGAGCTGGCTCCCGCCGGCGCCGGACTGCACGTAGACGGGGCTGGCCATGTTGAAGATGTACGGTTCGAGCGTGTCGTAGGAGACGCCGAGCCGGCCATAGTCGCCGGTGTCGCAATCGCCGCCCTTGAGCTGGCCGCGAATTCGCCCGGACGTGTCGAGCACGGGCGAGCCGGATGAGCCGCCCTCGGTGCTGCCGCTGTCCCATCCGACGCGCCAGACGTGGGTGTCGTTCTGGCCGTAGGTCACGAAGATGGCCGACGTGACGTCGCCGAAGGAAATCCGCTTGAAAGTTCCCTGCGGATGGTGAATGCCGGTTGCGTCGCTCTGAAGCAGCCAGCCGCCGGCATCCCAGCCGAGCCAGAGGTTGGCGGCCGGTGGTTCGACGAGGCCGAGCAGGCTGACATCGGAGTTGTTTCGCGTCTTGAGAACGATTGAGCCGTTGGTCTGGGGAAAGCCATTGTTATTTGCGGGCGGACTGCCATCGCAGGCGTCATTCTGGAAGAACCAGAAGCAGGCGACGGTCGCGGCGGTGACCTGGCTGTCGATGCAGTGATCGGCAGTCAGTAGGAGCGGCGAGAGATCCGACGGCGAGCGGTTGATCAGGGCGCCGGTACAGACAAACGTGCTCCCGTTTTCGACGTAAGAGTAGCTGCACACCGCCTCACCTTCGTCCACCCATGCTGGAGAGCAGAGAAGATCATTGTGCGTGCATCCCACGCCGCCGCGCGGTGCGCCGCCCACGTCGCTCCAGTGCTTTGCGACGGCGGACAGTTCAGGCAACGCTGGCAACGGTCGCTTTTCCCCGTCAGCCGGCTGATGGAATTCGAGGCCGATCGACTCGCCCAGGATGATGGTCGTCCACCAATCGCCGTTGTCGTCGAGAACGGGCCTTGTGTAGGGCCCCAGGGCGTTGCCGCTAACGGGATCGTAGACCCGCAGCTCAAGGCCATCGTAGCCCCACTTTCCTCGAAGGCGAACCCGCAGGGCGGTGCTGCCGGTCGAGGCGAGTTCGACGCTCCAGGTGAGCGATCCGTCCGCGTTCTTCGTCCAATTGGGTTGTGAGAACAGTCCGGGTGCCACCTCCTCGACGTAACCGACCTCGCCGCGGAAGTCGCGATAGTCCGTCGCGGCGTCGACGCGTGCGGGGCGTGGAAGGACCGGTCCCAGGTCCAGCCTGTCGACCGCGATCGCCGGCGCCATTCGCTTGGTCGGGAGATACTGTGTGAAGCCCGGCGGCGCGGTTGCTGAGTCCACGAAGTTTCCTGCCGTCGTCTGTGTTGACAGCGGTGCTTGCTGGGCTTGTGTGGGCCGAAGACCAGACAAGACCATGAGGGAGCATACGGCGATGCTCCCGATTGTTTTAATTGGGGTGTTCATGTCATTCCTTCCTCCGTCGGAAGATCGCGTAGAATCTTCGACCGCTCGCCGGCTATTGAACCGGTCGCTCAGCAAAACCGTCGCTCGTTCGGAGATTTCCGTCAGATCAATCGACATCACTCATCCACCGATCCTTGCAATGCCGATCGGCGCTCTCAGCAGCAGTTTCTTGTTAATGGTACCGGTCCAGGTCGACACGCCCGGCCAGAAATTCACGATGGACCCGTCTCCCAGCTGCGGGAGCGCCTCTGTCAACTGGTCGTAAGGACGGTTGTAGCTGCCATACAGCCCTTGAAACCCAAGATCCGGGTGAACCCAGAAGCCGTCGATCGGCACCGTCGGCCAACTGGCCTGCGAATTCAGCAGGTTGTTAAGCTGGCCGGCGAACTGGTTGCCAAAATTGGTTCCGCCAGAATTCTGATTGAAGAATACAAAGAAATTCACGCCGTCTGTTCGCTGTTGAAGAAACGTGTTGACGCCGTCGTTGCCCCCGTTCTTGTTCCCGTTGATCCGAACACCGCCGAGCGGCTGACCGATGTTGGCGCTGAATGTGGCGATGTTGTAGGTTTCCGCCAGCCGCAACAGCGTCGCGGCACTGACGACCAGGGCGCCGAGTGCGGTTCGAGCCTCAAAGTCGCGCCCGCCGTAGGCTTCTTCAACCGTGTTTGTGTCGCAAGCCGGAATGCCGTCGCGCTGATACTTGCACACTCGATTGGTCGTGCTGTCATACCAGGTCTCGCGCAGCGGCTGATTCTCCGGGAACGACTGGCCGACGCGAATGTCGGTCCAGGGCACCCACATGTTGGGCGTCAGCACGCGGCTGCGGACGAAATTGATGTAAGACATGCCGCTTTCCTGAAAGACCACCTGTCCGAGCGCCAGGTAGCCTTCGTTCGAATACTGGGTCTGTGAACCGGGGGAGAATTGCAACGGCTGGCCGAGCACCCAGTTCAAGGTGTTTGCGCGCCCCGGTGGACTTTGAATGCCCATGTCGCTTGCGACGGTGCATTCCACCCGCGTGAGATCGCCGGCGATGCTGCGATCCCACCCGCCCTGGTGTATGAGACAATGCTGGATCGACACCAGCGGGAGTTGAATGCTGCCGAGGGCTGGAAACGGTGCAACGTTCAGAACGCCGCCGCCCGGCTGCCCGACATTGAAGATGTTGTCGTTTGCCAGAAAGTTGCCGTCGGCGATCAGCATCCGGATCGCGGCGGCGGTTACCGGCTTGGTGCAACTCGCCACGCGAACGAGCGCGTTTTCGGGCATCGCGATTGTCTCGGCCTCGTCGTGAAAGCCGAAGCCGCGCTGGTAAACGACGACGCCGTTTCTCATGATACCGAGGACGCCTCCGCGAATGCCGTTCGCATCCATGAAGTTCGTCATCAGGGTATCAACTGCGGCCAGTTGGGGCCGATTGAGTCCCGTCACCGGCAGGGCTCCGCCGGCCTGGGCAACCGAGGCTGGCATGACCGTCGCGAGGATCAGGAACATCGCGAAGAACGGAATGCGCAATGTCGGTTCAGTTGTCTTCATCGTTGGAACTCTCTTCCAAACCATATGAGTCGCTCATAAAAAGACGCACTGGATGCATGTCGCATTACTGGAGATTCACGAGCACCAGGACCATGCCGCTCTCGCCCTTTGACAGCGACGTCATGGCCTTGCCGATCACGGCGCCGTACGCCCGGTCGGGATCCGAGGCCTTCATGGCGTGCCCGGGCTCGTCGGACGTGGTCAGCAGGTCGCCCACTTCGATGGCTTCCTGCTCGGTCGTGCAATGAACCCAGACCCGGCCGTTGAGCGCAATGGCCGTGGCATCCTCCTGCCCCGGTAAATTGCCGAGGATTGCACCGGCGGGCAGGCCGTTGGCGCCGCTGACGACGCCGGCGACGGCCTTGTTGTAGGCGCCGAAGGCGACGGTCAGTTGCCCCGGACAATCTCGATCGATCATCATCACCGTACCCGGCTCCGCGGACTCGGAAGTCGGAAACTTCTCGGCGAGGTCGGCGCCGGTGATTTCAAGAACCCGGACCCGCGTTGAGCCCTGGGGGGCGATGACGACGTCCCCGCCGTCGTTGTTGATGTAAAAGGTGGCGGCGGCGCCGTTGTTGCGGGCCATGATCTCATTGGTGTCGGCGACGACATTGGAACCGGTGATCGAGCCGAGCTGGAAGTATCCGCCGCCGTTCAGCGCGGCGTCGGTGCCGTTGCTGACCTGCAATCGCACGGCCGGGGCGATGGTGCCGATGCCGACGTCGCCGTTGGTCGTCAGTGCCATCACCGAGGAGTTGTTTCCATAGTTCGATTCGGTGCCGTAGGTGAATCGAAGATCGCCGGTGGTTCGCTGGGCCATGGCCCACTTGTCCGCCAGGCCGCCATTGCTGTTGATCTGTCCGAGCACGACGGCCGACGCCCAGGTGCCGGCGCTGCTGCTGTAGAGGCCGAGAACCGAATCGGAGTCTTCAACGATGATGTCATCGTTGCTGAGAGCGGATGCGCTCATCGCCATGTTTGACGTCTCGACATGAAGCGAGCCCTGCGGCGCCGTCGTTCTGAGACCGACGTTTCCGTTGTCATCAAAATAGGCGACGGTACTGTTGCTGAACGCCTCCGGATTGACGCCGAAGGTGAGTCGCAGGCCGTCGCCGCCTGTTCTCGTTTCGCGGATGAAGCTCCACTTGTTGAGCAGGTTTCCAAACGTCGTGTCGAGGCTGCCGAGCGAGAGGGCGGACCCGCCGGAGCCCGAGTCGGCGCTGTAAATTCCCAGCTTCGCGTCGGTGTCCTCGATCAGCAGGTCCTCACCCGCGATCGAACCTGCGCCCAGCATCGCGCCGTTTCTGACCACATGCATGCGCGCCAGCGGGCCGTCCAGCAGCGAAACGCCGATGCCGACATTGTCGGAAAAGTAGCTTCGGCCGACGAAGTAGCCGGCCCAGCCGTTGGGGCTGGTGACGGTCCCTCGCACGCCGTAGGTGACGCCGGTGGGATGCGTGGCATTGCCGAGCACGCCGGCGCCGAAGACGGCCCGGGTTTCGCCGGACACACCGCTGGCACTCGACGCCGGATCATTCGCGGTCGCCAGACCGAAGACGCCCCGACCGGTGGAGCTGTTGGATTGTCCGTAGAGACCCGATGTCGTGCCGGTCGCGGCGGTGGCCAGGCCGGTGACGCCTTCGCCGCCGGTGCTGTCCGACTGGCCCCAGACGCCGGTGGTGTTGCCGGCCGCATTGGTGCAGACGCCGTAGATCGCGCGGGGCGTCGTCGATTGAACGTGCAGGCGGTAGTTGGGATTCGTTGTGCCGATGCCGGTGAAGGTGCCGTCGAAGTAGATGTTGTTGCCGTCGGTGATCCACGGTTTCATGGAGTGAATCGCGTTGGGCGTCGGCGAAACGCGCTGTCGCGGCGAAAGCACGGTGAACGGCCCGCCGCCGGTGGGAGTTCGTACGCTGATTTCGAGATAGCGTTCATCGCCCGAAAACGCGGCGAGGCCGAAGTCCACTTCCACATTGAAAAGACCGTCGGCGACCGAAACATTGTTCACCGGCACGACCGCGCCGATCGCCGCGCCGGCGACCGGGGCGTCATAAAGGCGGAACTCAAAATCCGCGGCGCCGGTGAACGGCGCGGAGTTGTAATTGAGTCGCCCCTGGTACGTCCAGGCGGTGCCGAGAGGGGTCATGGCGCTCGCGGGAGCGGCGGTCAGGATGGTAAGAAGCACGACGATCGGGAAAGTTCTCTTTGAAATCATGGTTTCCTCCAAAACAGTTGGGTTGACCCGGATTGCGCGGGCTCAACAAAAGAGAAGACGAAGCCTGCGCGGACACGGGTACTCATTCCTGGATTTTTGCTCTTGTTTCTTGCGGTCGTCTTCGCGTCGTCAACGAAAAGCTCCTGTGCATGGCTGTGCATTACGGCTGATCTCACGGCGGGCGCTGCCTTGAACGCACAGTGCATTGCTTTGGATAGCAGCGCCGAAGCGCCGACACCTGTCGAATCACTGGTTAATGCAAATGGCGTCGGCCATGTCGAGGAGGGTTTGACAACCATCGGTTCAAACCGCCTCGACGGGAGAAGCGACGGTTTGAGTGATCACTCACGCGGGATCTGAAGAATAGTCTGGAGAATGGTGCCAGGCGTGGAATCAGGGATTCTCGCCAGACTCGGCGACTTCCAGTGCGGCGAGCTGCTCCTGCCAGTGAGCCATTTGTACGTCGTGGCCCGCGTCGGGCGATGCGGCGTGCCAGCGTCGGTAGAGTTCGACCAGCGAATGTCGTAGAGACCGTCGAAACTCCTCGCGCAGCGCCGGGGCTGTCTCGATCGACTCAAGATCGTCGACGCCTTCAAGAAAGAGCCGTTCGGCCTCGCTCCATTCTTCTCGTGCCACCAGGCATCGCCCCAGCAGCATTTTTGCGGCGGCGTATTCGGCGCCCGAACTCTTCTGATTTCCATTCAGTAATTGAAGCGATTCACGAATAACTGGTTCGGCGTCGCTCGGCCGTTCTGCCTCCATCAGCACCGACGCCAGGTTGATCAGAGTCGCTGCGAGCGAGGGGATCGGCCGCCCGTTCATCTTGATTTGCCGGAAGATCTCGACCGATTCTCGCAAGCTCGCTTCGGCGGCGTCGAACTGCCTGAGTTCATGAAGTACCTGGCCGTACTGTGCGAGCCCGCCGGCCAGGCTGATGCGGCGGCCGACTTGACGGGCGATCGCGATGCATTCGCGATGAATCTCGGCGGCCTCCTCCAGGCGGCCGAGCTTTCGGAGCGCGTGGGCGGTGTTGCTGAGCATGGTGACGGTTCGGATATGTTCCTCGCCGTGATACTCACGCAAGATCGAGACGCATTCGACGCCCGCCTCGTACGCCTCCTCGTAGGCGCCGAGGCGGGTGAGATTAATCAGCTCCGACGACAGACAATCCGCCAGTGTCGGATGACGGCCGAGGAACTTTCGCGCCAGGCCGGTCGACTCCCGATAAACTTCAGCCGCTTCGTGGTACTTGCCGTCATTGACGAGCGCGTTTCCGAGTCGTGTCAGGGGGTTGATCAAATCGGGATGTTCGCCCGTCGTCGCACGTTGCAGTGCGATCGACTGCCTGGCGAATTCCACGGCTTTGCCTGCATCGCGACGCTGTCCTTCGATCATGCTGAGGCCATCGAGAATCAGAATTCGAAGCCGCGGCTCGCCATCCTCGCCGAGGCGCTCCAACAGGCGCTCAAGCCGGACTTCCGCCTCCTGCGGCTTTCCGAGGTGCAGTTCGATGCTGCCGATCAGGTATTCGGTCTCGATGGCCTTCAAACCGCCTTCGGCGCCTCGCGACGTCAGCATCGCCAGGGCGGTTTCGAGATGCCGGGCTGAGCTGTCATATTCCCCCGCATTGAAATATGCGCGGCCAAGATTGAAGTGATCGTCGGCCAGGCTCGGGTCGTCGGCCTGAAGCGCGGTCGCACGCTGAGTCAGTGCCGCGTTTAGCTGCTCAATGGCATCCTGAGTGCGCCCCAGTGCAAGGTAGCTCATGCCGAGTGTGTTGCGGAGGCCGGCCTGAATCTCGGGGTCGTCGCGGAAAGCGCCTTCGGAGAGTCGTTCCTCGGCGTGGTCGAGAATCTCGCGAACCTCCGTGGGCTGGCCGGGTCTGCGGAAGGGATCCGCCGAGGCCAGCATCTCGTGAAGAAAGTCGTTGATTGCCATCGACTTTCTCGCTTCGCGCTCCGCGAGCTGGCGTTGCTGATCGCCGGTGCGCCAGAGCGTGAGCGAGACGACGAGGCCGACCACGATGAGGACGAGAATCAATGCCGCCGCGACGGCCGGCACGCGGTGCTTCTTGAGCTGCTTTCGCACGACATACCAGGTGCTGTCGCGCCGTGCGTCGATCGCCTCGTCGGCGAGATAGCGATGAATGTCTGCGGCCAGCGCACCGGCGGTCTGATATCGGCGCTCCCTCGGCTTCTGAAGGCTCGTCAGCAGAATGGTCTCGAGGTCGCCGCGCAGTTCACGCACGATGGTCGAGGGTCGAATGGGATCGTCATGTTGAATGGCGTGAAGCAGGGGGCCGACTCGATCCGTCTCAACATAGGGCGAGCGGCCGGTGAGCAGTTCGTAGAGAATGACGCCGAGCGAGTAGATGTCGGTGCGCAGGTCGAGCGCGTCGGCCGCGCCCTCCGCCTGCTCAGGGCTCGCATAGGCGAGCGTCCCGAGAAACTGCCCCGCTTCGGTCAGCGTCTGGTCGCCGCCCGGGCGATTTTCGGTGGACGCGGCCTTGGCGAGGCCGAAGTCGAGCACGCGCGGCTCGCCGCGCGGGTCGACCCGAATGTTGCTCGGCTTGAGATCGCGATGAATAATGCCGCGAAGGTGCGCCGCCTGTACGGCATCGCAGACCTTGGTGAAGAGCAGCAGGGTTTCGCGATGGAACTGCTCGAGCGTCTTGCGGCTTCCCGAGGCGGCGGCCGCCTCACGGCGCGGGCGCACATGGTCGGCCAGCGATGGGCCGTCCACGAAATCCATCACATAGTAGAGATAGCCGTCTTCTCCGCCGGAGTCGTGGATGCTGACGATGTTCGGGTGGCTCAGCGATCCGAGCATTTCGATTTCGCGCTGAAACCGGACACGTTCGCCGATCGAGGCGAGCGGCCCCTCGCGAACCATTTTGACGGCGACCTGGCGATGGGGGCTGAGCTGCTCGGCGAGATAGACGACGCCCTGGCCGCCGCGATGAAGCTCGCGCACGAGGCTGTATCGTTGCAATTCCAGGCGTCGAAGCACGCCGCCCGCGTCGCCGGCCAGGGGCACACCGGAGGATGAACCGCGTCGAACGTGTTCAACCTGGGCCCGAGCCGCGGCGATCCAATCGCGGTGGTCTCGACTTTCGTCGGGGATTCTTGGGCGATCTGACGACAATACTCCGCTCCGTGCGTATGAGTCCTCCAGCCGGTGAAGCGACGGATTGAATCGGGAATCACGGAAAAATCTCAGGCGGGCCCCGCAATTCCTCCCATGAGCACCCGAAGCTGATCGAGGGCCCGCGCCCGCAGCATGTGAATCGCGCCCTCTGAGCGCTTCATTTCCTGCGAAATCTCCCGGGCTGATTTGCCGTCCAGATCGTAGAGTCGCAGGACCCGCGCATAGTCCGGCGGCAATCGATCCAGCGCCACGAGCAGCTTCGCCTGCATTTCATCGTTCATCACGGCGCGACTCGGCGTGGTGCTGGTCCAGCCGAGGCGATCGAACAGGGCGGCCGGTCCCGATTCCGAACCGGTGGCGAGGATGCGGCGATCGGCCGTCGGGCGCTTTTGT
>CALLKH010000397.1 GCA_938008425.1 uncultured Planctomycetaceae bacterium
AAGAAAATGTAGAATCGATGCGCGAGACGACTGCGACGTGCTGACCAACACCTCAAACCTCGGCCTGAATCTCTCATCTCCAGTGCCGTAATTGCAGACTGGCCAACGAAGGCTTTCGCCAATTCGACTGCCCGTGAGTCTTGAATTGAATGCCTCTGCGACCCCTTCAAATAGCGCAGGCAGAATAATACCGGCCGGGGGTTGACCTGCAATGAAATTCCGGGTTTTGGAGGTGTCCCCGCGGCCTAACTGCGAACTGTCTTGGCGCGAGACCGCTCATCTTGCGAGGAACTCGATTTGGCGGCAGGCTTGAGCTTGGGCATGTGCTTCGCTTTCGTATCAGCTGTCGGCGCGATCAGCGATTCAAACTCTCCCGGCGACGGCGCATCCTTGATCGCCCGCGCCGGCACGCCGACGACCGTTGTCATCGGGTCGACATCGCGAATCACCACCGCGCCCGCGCCGACGATCGATTCAAATCCCACGCGAACGCCCTGGATCACCGTCGAGCCGATCCCGACGAACGCGCCGGACTCGACCGTCACATGCCCCGCGAGCCTGACGCCCGGGCAGATGTGGGCGGCCGTACCGATCATCGATTCGTGATCCACGATGCAGCCGGTATTCAGAATGACATAGTCGCCGATCTGGCAGTGAGCGCAGACGAGGCTGCCGGCCGCCACGACCACGCCCTTGCCGAGCGAGGCGTTGGAGGCGATGCGCGCCGAGGGATGAATCGCGCTGACGAGTTCGAATCCGTTCTGGGTGAGTGAGTCACCGATGGCGCGGCGGGCGCCGTTGTCGCCGATCGCGATGACGGCCTTGCGAATGCCGCGCTGCCTGAGTTCCGGCAGTTGAAGGGCGTCGCCGAGGACGGGGAGTCCATCCACGCGTCGGCCGTGCAACGCGAGGTTGTTATCGAGGAAGCCGACCGGCTTGTACTGCTTGGCGGCCTGAATGATGTCGAGCACGACCCGGCCATGGCCTCCGGCGCCGATGATGATGAGTTCCATGGCTGCGACCTCCCGGGCGGGGCGCGTGAGGATCCGTCGATCGACGATCAAACCCGCCGTCCATCAAGCCTATCGGTCCCCAGGGCGGGCCTGCTGAATGAAATGGGGTGGATCGACCAGTCGTTGAACAATGCAACCCTGCGGCCGAACAGCGCAACAGGGTTGGTCGTATGGATGGAATGACCGCGCAGATGCCGCGCGTCGGGGGTTCGAATCGAGTCTTCGTGACAATAACGGAGAGCGGCTTCTCGAAGCTGGCCAGTACAGCGAACGCGATTCACCGCGCGCTTATCGGTCGAAACGGCGGTTCATGCGGGTGTCAGGCGGAAAATGCAGAGTCGTAAAGTGTTGAAAAATAAGGAGTTCGAGGCTTCAGAATCGTTGTTATCGGGAGCGGCAAGTGTCGATAAGAGCGATCCGGGAGAACGTTGGTTTTCGGTCTCTGGGATTCGAGGAGTACTCATCGTGTATCGCTCAAACTCGCATTTCGAATCAGTCACGCGTCGCCCTGGCCTGGTCGTTCTTACGCTCCTGTTCGCCGGCGTGTTCGCCGTCGGCTGCAACGGGCCGATGCCGAGCGCCCAGTGGCTCGCCAACGGCCTCATCGATCCGACGCAGACCGGCAACTTCTCGGGGCCGCTGCGCATCGAGATTCGCGACGCGGTCAGCATTCTCGACGAGCCGTTCGGCATCCAGGACGCCGACGAGCCGACCGAGGAGGACCTTGAAGTTCGATTCGTGAACCCGAAGATCGGCGCCGGCGATTTCCTTCGCGTGACGATCTTCGAACTTC
The DNA here is from genome assembly GCA_938008425.1 of uncultured Planctomycetaceae bacterium. Classification (GTDB taxonomy): domain Bacteria; phylum Planctomycetota; class Phycisphaerae; order UBA1845; family UTPLA1; genus JADJRI01. The sequence continues at coordinate 1,807 of CALLKH010000397.1, forward strand.
TCGCCCCGAACATTACCACCGAGCAGCAGTTTCAGGTCGGGGCGAACGGCTACGAGACATTTCCCGTCCTCGGTCCGGTTCAGATCGCAGGGCTGACCTCGCGCGAACTGGAACTGGAGCTCAAGAGTCGCCTGAGAGAGGGCGGCATTCTTGATAATGCGGAAGTCCAGGTCACCGTGCTTCGGTACGAGTCCCAGCAGTATTCAATCATCGGCGGCGTCGTTCAGCCCGGAAATTTCCCGTTGCCCCGTCCGGACTATCGGCTGCTCAATGCGATGGCGGCGGCCGGAGGGCTGAGTCCCCAGGCGGACACCGTCATCGTGATTCGCCGCGGCGCGCGCGCTTTTGGCGATCAGCCGGCGACACAGCCCGGCAACGGTGACGCGTCGCTGAACGGCGGCGCCTCGGCCGAATACGTGCCCTTTACCATGTCCGACGTGACGCCCACCGGCGCCGCATCGGCCGGTCAGCCGCCCACGACGCGCCCGGCGCCCATCAATGAGCTGGAAATCCTGGAACGCGGCCCGCAGAAAAAGGGCGATGATCTAACCCCTGTTCTCGATCCGGAGACGGGTGAGTGGATCTTGAAGCAGCCCGATGAGGCTCAAACCGCCGAAAATGGCGCGTCACGCGGGTTGGAGCCCGGCACCGCCACCGCGCCGGCCGACGATGGGCTGCTGGATGGTGATCTCGCCTCAGAGGTTCGCGTGCTCGAGATTCCGGCCAAGGCTTTGAGGCAGGGCGATGCCCGCTACAATATCGTGATTCGCCCGGGCGACCTGATCGACGTACCGATCGGTGAAATCGGCGAGTTCTACGTGTACGGAAACATTCAGCGACCCGGCGCGTATCAGCTCACCGGCCGTCGCGTGACCGTCAAGCAGGCGATTGCGTCCGCCGGCGGTTTCAGCCCGCTGGCGTGGCCTTCGCGGGCCGATCTGATCCGTCGGGTGAACAAGGACGAGGAGCAGTTCATCCAGATCGACCTGGATGCGATCTTCGCCGGCAAGGCCCCGGACTTTTATCTGCGGCCGAACGATATGGTGAACGTCGGCTCGTCGCCGATCTCGACCTTCCTCGCGGTGGCGCGAAACGCGTTTCGGTTCAGTTACGGATTCGGGTTTGTGTACGACCGGAACTTCGCCGACAGCGACGCCTTCTTTGCGAGGGAACAGGTCAAACAGCGGAAGAACCAGGAGCGAATCCAGCGCGGCCTGCCGTTCTGACGCCGGGACAACTTGGTTTTCAATAAGCATGGGTCGTCCCGTCGCGATCGGCGGGCGACCTGCTTTTCATGGATGTTGACGGGGTGCGGTAGCTTCGTGGGTTCCAATCCTTCGATGAACTCGGCCGATTCGGCGGGGAGTCAGTCTCCGGCCGCCGCGCTGGAGTACGCGCGCCTCGAGCCCGCGATCAAACGCGGCTGGTTGGAGTATCTCGGCGCCGAGGGCGTCATCAAGATCCTGCTTCTCGCGGCCGTGCTCGGGTGGTTCTACATGGACCACCTTCGCCGGATGTCAAATATCTGGCAGCAGCCCGACTGGTCGCACGGCTACCTGGTGCCCTTCTTTTCGCTGTACCTCGTTCATCAGCGGCGCGGCGAGCTGATGCGCGGCACCCATGAAGGCTCTCTCTGGGGGCTGGCGCTGATTGTCGCATCACTCTTCATTTATGTTGCGGCGGTGGTGACAAAGTTCGGTTATCCCCAGCCGTTGACGCTGGTCTTCGTGCTCGCGGGGCTCGTCCTCCTGATCCGCGGCTGGCGGACGCTCAAGATCGTCTGGTTTCCGCTGTTCTACCTTTTTCTCGCCATTCCCCCTCCCGAGCGCCTCTATCGCGAGATCACGCAACCGCTGCAACAGATCGCGGCATTTATTTCGAAGTACGTCCTGGCGATGTTTCCCGGGGTGGATGAAGTGCAGCGGGCCGGATTCAACATCGCCTACTACATGGTGAACGGAAAGTCCGGATCCTTCACCGTCGCCGGCGCGTGCAGCGGCATGCGATCCCTGCTGGCCTTTGTCGCGATCGGCCTGGCGATGGCGTACCTGACGCCGCGGCCGCTGTGGCACCGCATCACGCTGGCGGTAAGTGTCGTCCCTGTGGCGCTGTTCTGTAATGTCATCCGCGTCATCATCACCGGCAGCCTCCAGATGTACGGCCGCGGCAACCTGGCCACGGGAACGCCGCACACCCTGCTCGGGCTCTTCATGTTCGGCGTCGGCTTCGGGCTCTACTTCGGACTGATCTGGATTCTCGACCACCTGATGGTGGAGGAGGACGCGGAGGCACAAGGGGCTTCGGCCGCGGGAGGGTCGGCAGAATGACTCCAAAGGCACGCGCGAATCTGAATTACGGCCTGGGTTTTGGCGTCATGCTGGTGGCAGCAATCGGCGTGCAGTTCGCCAAGGCGTATCAGCTGCTTTACATCATCAAGAAGCCGTTGCCCATTATGAAACCGCTGGCGGACATGGATCGCAACGCCATCCTGCCCTACGACGTGGTGGAGCTGGCGCCCCTGTCGCCGGAGATCGTGGAGGAACTGGGCACCCGGGAATACGTCAACTGGATTCTTCGCGAACCGGGAACGAAACGAAACCGCGGCAACGATCTGACGGTCTCGGTGACGTATTACACCGACGTTCAGGACCAGGTGCCGCACGTTCCCGAGGAATGCTACTTTCAGAGCGGGCATTTTACGCCCGCGGGCGACGACACCCTGGCCTTCAAACTCGATACCGTGGGGGAGGAGGTTTCAGTTCGCCGGCTCGGCTTCCACCGTCCGGGCGAGATGGTCAAGCGAAACCTCGTCTATTACACTATTTGCGTCAACGGCACCTTTTGTTCCAACCGCAACGTCGTCCGCCTGCATATGGCGGATCGACTGGACACGCATCTCTACTACTCCAAGGTCGAGATCGCGTTCAGCGACGTGTCGGACAAACAACTCGCGAAGATCGACGAAACCGCCCGGGGACTGTTCGAGAAGATTCTCCCGGAACTCATGGGGTCGCATTGGGCGCCGCGAGGTT
>CALLKH010000398.1 GCA_938008425.1 uncultured Planctomycetaceae bacterium
GCATTCACCAGTCGCCACGTTGAACTCAACCGCCCCGGGGACGGGGCGGCTCTGATTGAGGCGGTTCCGAATGAGGCGGCTCCGACCCCAGTCAGAGCCGGGCTGTCTCAGCCCGGAGTTGATTCGGCGAAGCGATTCCATTGCGAATCAGCATTCACCAGTCGCCACGTTGAACTCAACCGCCCCGGGGACGGGGCGGCTCTGAATCGTCATTGAAACTGTCGCCTCATCGAAACCGCCCGCGGAATTTCTCCGCCGGGTATTTCTCCGCGTTCTTGACCAGCTTCTCCCGCAGCGCCGAATCCAGATCGATGTCGAGCGCGTTGGCAAACGAGATCAGGTAGCACAGCACGTCCGCCACTTCCTCCCGCACCTCCTGCATGGACTCGGCATTCTCTCGAATGTCGCGGCTCCCCCGCGCGTCGAGCCACTGAAAATGCTCCATCAACTCCGCCGACTCGATGGCGATCGACATCGACAGGTTCTTGGGTGAATGAAACTGCGACCAGTCCCGCTCATCCACAAAGGCCTGCACCGCCCGCTTGAGATCCGCCATCGTCGCCCTGTCGTCCGCCATGATTCTCCTCCTGTTGGATTCGTGAATTCTGGACCGATGCGGCCGCAGGATCAAATGCGCGGCCCCGTCGCGCGGCATGGAGTGCGGTCTCGCATGATTTCCTCGATTTCACTAGACTACGCCGCATGGAGCCGCCGCCGTCGCCATCCTTCCTCCCGCCGCAGGTGCAGCGAAACTGGGCCATGTTCGCCCATCTGACGGGGCTTTCGTTTCTGACGGTGCCGTTCGGAAACGTCGTCGGCCCGCTGCTCATCTGGCAGCTCAAGCGCGAGGAACTGGGTGAGTTCGTCGGCGCGAGCGCCCGCGAGGCGCTGAATTTTCAGTTCACCTTCGTCGTCCTGGTCGGCTTTGTCGCGTCGCTGTTCATTCTTCCGGTCGCGGGCATGGGGCAGGTGGCGACGCTGCTGCTGATCATTCTCGCCCTCCTGAATGTCTATTTCTGCGTCATGGCCGCCCTGAGAACCAACGCGGGCGAGATCTACCGTTACCCCTACGCATTCCGGCCGTTCTGATTCGATCGCCGACGGGATCGACCGAGGAGAATTGAGACATGTCGAATGCGCCGCAGCCCGCCGCATCAGGACTCAGCGGCCCTGAGCAACCGCGACTGAACTGGAATTTCCCCAAGGCGTTCTGGGTTGCGAACATTTCCGAGTTGTTCGAGCGCGCCGCTTTCTACGGCATGTTCATCGCGCTTTCGCTGTACCTGACGCGTGAAGTCGGCTTCAACGACGTCGAAACCGGCTGGGTGATCGCCTGTTTCTCGTTTCTGCTCTACCTCATGCCGCCGTTTCTCGGCACCCTGGCGGACAAGATTGGATTTCGCATCGCGCTGATACTCGCATTCGCGGCCCTCTCCTTCGGCTATGCCCTGCTGGGCTTGTATCAACTGAAGGTCGTCGCCGTATTGGCCCTCCTTTGCGTCGCGTTCGGGGGCGCCATCGTGAAGCCGGTGATCCTGGGAACGGCCGCAAAATGCTCCGACACTCTGCATCGTGCGCGAGCCTTCTCCATATTCTACTTCATGGTCAACATCGGCGCGTTCCTGGGAAAGTCCATCGCCGCTCCGCTTCGGACCGGATTTGACTTCCCCGGTCTTGGACGCCTCGAATTCGGACTCGTCTACATCAACTACTATGCCGCGGCCATGGCGTTCCTGGCCCTGATTCTCGTGGCGGTGGCCTACAGGAGCCCTGATGCCGCGAGTTCCGGAAAGTCGTTCAATGAGCTGATGGACGGCTTCCTGCGTGTGCTGTCGAACGGCCGATTCATGGTGCTGATCGGCATCGTCGCCGGCTTCTGGCTTATCCAGGGCCAGCTCTACGCGTCGATGCCCAAATATATGATCCGCCTGCTGGGCGAATCCGCGAAGCCGGAGTGGCTGGCGAATATCAATCCTTTCGTTGTCGTCCTTTGCGTAATGCCGATCACCCAGCTTGTTCGAACGATGAAGCCTGAGACCTCGATCGGAATCTCGCTTCTGATCATCCCGCTCTCGGCGCTGACGGTCTCGCTGGCGCCGATCCTTCAGGGGAGCGTCGGGAATTCCGTTTCGATCTTCGGCCTCTTCAGCCTGCACCCCATCACGTTGATGGTGATCATCGGGATCATCTTCCAGGGGCTGGCCGAGTGTTTCCTCTCGCCGAAATTCATGGAGTACGCGTCGCACCAGGCGCCGAAGGGCGAGGAAGGCCTCTACATGGGCTTTCAAAATCTTCCGGTTGCGATCTCATGGCTGCTGGGGTTCATCCTCTCCGGCTATCTGCTTGATGCGTTCTGCCCGGATCCCGAAAAGCTCGCGAAGACCGATCCCGATCAATACGCCCAGTGGCAGGCGGCGATCAACGGAACCGCCGAGATGCCGACGGCATTCGCGCACGCCCATTACATCTGGTATGTCTTCGTCGGCGTCGGCGTCACCGCATTCATCGCCCTGATGATTTACAATCGCATCACCCGGCGAATCGACAGTCTCGCCGCCGCCGCTTCGAATTCAAATCAAAACCGTTAGGAGGGTCGCCCCGACATGTCCGACAAGCCGCTTCGAAAACCGCAGGTCGCCATCATGGGCTCCAGCGAGGCCGATGAGCAGATGCTCAGTCTTGCACGCGAGGCCGGCGCCGTCGTCGCCAAACTCGGGGCCGCGCTCGTCACCGGCGGCCGCGGCGGCATCATGGAGGCCGCCTCGCAGGGTGCGGCCGAGGCGGGCGGGCTGGTCCTGGCCGTCACGCCGGGCACCGACATGAACGAGGCCAACCGCTACGCCCATTACGTCATTCCCACGGGCCTCGGCTGGGCGCGAAACGTCATCACCGCCATCTCGGGCGATATCATCGTGATGGTCGGCGGGGCCTCGGGCACGCTGAGTGAGATCGCCTTCGCCTGGATGTATAACCGGCCGATCGTCGCGTTGTCGGAGTCCGGCGGCTGGGCGAAGAAGCTGGCGGGGCACGCGATCGACCATCGCCGGACGGATGTCATCGCCGATTGCCGGACGATCGACGATCTGGAGCGCATCTTGCGTGAGATGCTGGCCGATCCCAAAATCTGGCAGCGCAGCGCGTCGGTAGTGGCGTCGCTGGGTTAGAGAATTCCTGTGGCACCGGTGTGTGTGTCACAGGTTTCGACTCTGCCCTGTGGCACCGGTTTTCAACCGGTGAGTGTGGCACAGGTTTCCAACCTGTGCGATCGGCAACACATGAGAGTTGCTGCCGCCATCATAGCATTGAGCGATCGACGCCCACCCCGTTTAGCCCAGCCCCGACAGGGGCAGGGTGACAGCGAGGCGGCGTCAGATGTCGAGAAGTGAATAGCTTGAATCGAGCGTGCGAATCCGGCTTCTGCCCACGCACGACCCGATAGACAAAACGAATGACGACCTCACCCACCCAGAACCGCATCGCCATCGGCGCCGACCACGGCGGCTTTCCGATGAAGGAACGCCTCAAGAAGTTCCTCGTCGACAAGGGCTGGCTCCTCGACGACTGCGGCACGTTCGACGGCGCCACCTGCGACTACCCCGCCATTGCCGCCGCCGTGGCCGCGAAAATATCGGACGGTTCCGCCTGGCGCGGCATCATCATCGACGGCGCCGGCATCGGCTCGTGCATGACCGCCAACAAGTACCCCGGCGTCCGCGCCGCGGCGTGTTATGATCTGTCGTCCGCCTCGAACAGCCGCGAGCACAACGACGCCAACGTGCTCACGCTCGGCGCGGGGCTGATCGGCCAGGCGCTGGCCGAACAGATCGTCGAACTCTGGCTGAACAAGGAATGCACCGCGGAGCGCCACCTGAAACGCGTCGCCATGATCGGCGACATCGAACGCGGCCTGAAGGGCGGCCCGTCGATCGTGAGTGCGCCGAAAACAGTCGCGCCGGCCGCCGCAGTCGCGAAGGTCGAATCATCATCGCCGCGGCCAAGCAGTGAGAAACCCATGAGCACGAATCCCAGCGGACCCCTTCCCGTCGATCTTTCCCCGGCTGACTTCGATCGCATCGCCGAGCGTATCGTCCAGATCATGGGCGCGGGCGCGCTGCGCCCCGCCTGCCAGTGCAAGAGCTGCGGTCCGGACTGCTGCGAACACTGCGCCGAAAAGGATCCGGCCGCGGTTCGCGAACTCATCGCCCACGGCGCCAGCCGCATCGGCCACGGCCTCGGCGGCGGGCGCGTCGACAAGGATGTCGCCCACCTGATCGACCACACGCTGCTCAAGCCCGAGGCGACGATGCAGCAGATCGAACAGCTCTGCAAGGAGGCGGCCGAGTTCAAGTTCGCCTCGGTCTGCGTGAATCCGACGTACGTTAAGAGGTGCTCGGAGCTGCTTCGCGGCACGAGCGTGAAGGTCTGCACCGTGGTTGGTTTCCCGCTCGGAACCCATCTTCCCGACATCAAGGCGCTCGAGACGCGCCGGGCGATTCGCGACGGAGCCAAGGAAATCGACATGGTCATCAACATCGGCGCCCTCAAGAGCGGCGACGATGAACTGGTCTATCGCGACATCAAGGCGGTGACCGACGCCTGCGTCGACGGCCGCGGGATCTGCAAGGTGATCATCGAATGCGCCCTGCTCACGGACGATGAAAAGGTGCGGGCGTGCATCGCCTCGAAGCGGGCCCACGCGGATTTCGTGAAGACGAGCACCGGTTTTTCGACGGGCGGGGCCACGGCGCGGGACGTCGCCATCATGGCCGAAGTCGTTCGCGGCGCGCGAATGGGCGTGAAGGCGGCGGGCGGCATTCGCAGCTACGACGATCTGAAGGCGATGGTCGAAGCGGGCGCGACGCGCATCGGCGCGAGCGCGGGCATCGCGATCGTTCAGGCGGCGAAGGGGCTGACGGTGTCGAGCGAAGGCGGCGGCGCGAAGGCGGCGGCGGCGTCATCGGGCGGCGAAAAGTACTAGCGCACGATTCGGCTTACGAGCGTCCGTTACACCGTGGAGAATCTCCCGAGCGCAGGCGCTCGGCCGAGCCGATCATGTCGCTCAGCCGGTCGTGAATCCCGCGGCATTCGCTTTCTTGCAATTCCGGAGATCGTTCGCTAGGGTTAGCGAAATTCGGAGTCAGATTCCCTCTAACCCGTCTCGCCGAACAAGGAGTCCTCCGTGGCCAAGGAACAATGGGGTTCGCGCCTGGGTGTCATTCTAGCCGTCGCGGGCTCCGCGGTTGGGCTGGGTAATTTCCTTCGATTTCCGGGCAATGCCGCGATGAACGGCGGCGGCGCCTTCATGATTCCCTACTTCATCGCGCTGCTCGTGCTCGGCATTCCCATCTGCTGGATTGAATGGAGCATGGGCCGGCGCGGCGGACTCGCCGGTTTCAACTCCTGCCCCGGCGTTTTCAGCGTCATCTGGCGAAACCCGGTCAGCAAGTACTTCGGGTCGCTCGGGCTGCTCATCCCGCTCGTCATCTATATGTACTACATCTATGTCGAAGGCTGGTGCCTCGGCTACTGCTATCTGTACGCAACCATGCCGGCGGATTTCGCCGAGTGCGGCCAGGACCCGGCGAAGTACAGCGCATTCTTCAAGTCGTTCGTTGGGCAGGACTCCGACGGCTTGATGATGGCGGGCGGATTGCACATCAGTGTCGTCTTCTGGCTGATCGTGTTCTGCATCAACTTCTTTCTGATCTATCGCGGACTCACCAAGGGAATCGAATCCTTCTGCAAGTATGCGATGCCCTGCATGGCGATCTGCGCCATCATCGTCCTGATTCGCGTATTGACGCTTGGCACGCCCGATGCGAGCAAGCCGGACCAGAACATCGTCAGCGGTCTCGCTTACATGTGGGAGCCCGATTTTGAAAAGCTCAAAGACTTCAACACGTGGCTCGCGGCCGCGGGACAGATTTTCTTCAGCCTTTCGGTCGGCTTCGGCGTCATCATCAACTATGCCAGCTATCTGAAGCGAAAGGACGATCTCGTACTCTCGGGTCTGACCGCAACTTCCACCAACGAGTTCTTTGAAGTCTGCCTCGGCGGCCTCATCACGATTCCGGCGGCGTTTGTGTTCCTCGGGGCCTCGGGCATCGCCGGCAGCATCAACTCGACGTTCTCTCTCGGGTTTCACACGCTCCCGGTCGTCTTTGCACACATGCCGTTCGGCCGCCTCTTTGGTTTCCTCTGGTTCTTTATGCTCTTCCTTGCCGCGATCACCAGTTCGCTCTCCATGCTCCAGCCCGTTGCGGCGTTCCTTGAAGAGGCGTTCAAATGGTCGCGCCATACGGCCGTGATCGTGCTGAGCGCGCTGAGCGGTGCGGGCGGCCTTTTCGTGATCTACTACAGCAAGGGACTCGCAGCCGTCGATGCGATTGACTTCTGGGTCGGCACGCTGGCGATCTTCATCCTGGCGATGATCCAGGTCATCATGTTCGGCTGGATCTATGGCGTGGACAAGGGATTCAAGGAAGCCCACGACGGCGCACACATCCGAATCCCGCGCATCTTCTACTTCATCATCAAGTATGTGTCTCCGCTCTATCTCATCGTCATCTTCATCGGTTGGGTCACGCAGAACCTTCCCGGCCGTCTGAAGACACTCGCGGAGGGGGGCACGGAACTCAAGTCCGTGGTGATGATTCTGATCGCGCTGACCATCCTCAATGTGATGATCTTCCTGGCCGCGAAACACTGGCGAAAAGTGGGACCCGAACCAACAAATATTCCCCTGCCGGGCGGCTATCCGACGGCCGAAATGGAGAAGTCCTGATGAGCGCACTCGGTTGGACCTTCATGCTGGTGTCGATTGCCTTCGTGCTATCGCTGACGAGCTTTTGCTACTACAAGGTGCTGTCGCTGCCCCCGCTGGGACCGGACGAGCACACCTGAAGGCCCGCACAGCGCATCGACAATCTTGTAGCGCCCACTCGTCTCTCGACGGCGCGGCCGGGTACAATCGGCGCGGGTTCGTTGATGCCCCGGTGAATGACTCCAATGACACGTTTTTACTTCCACGCCCATCCCGCCGACCTCGAAGCTGAAACGCTCGATGCCGCCTTCGCCCGACTGCGCGGAGAGATCGGGGTCGACGGCGTGATCGTGGACGCCGTCGCGCCGCGGCGGCTTGCGCTTCGGCCGCGCCTCACCGACGCGCCGCGGATCGCCGCGCACGAAGCGGCCGCGTGGTTCCAGCCCAACGCGAAACACTACGCCAACGCGCGCCTGCGACCGAACACCGCCACGGCCGTCAAATCGCGAAATGCCCTTGCCCGCATCGTCGAAGCGGCGGCCGAACAGGGGCTGGCCGTCCGGGCGGCGGTGAATCTCTTCGACAACGAGGCTCTGGTTTCACGGCATGCAACGATCGCCTGCGTCGATCTCTTCGGCCGTTCGCATGAGTCGCGGCTGTGCCCGTCGCATCCCGATGTGCGGGAATTCGCTGCGTCGGTGGTTGAGGATGTTGCGACGAACTTCGAGGTCGAGGCCGTCGAGCTCGGCGACATCCACTTCGGCCACGGGCTCTACGCTTCCTGCGCGGGCGGCGCGCCGCTGGAAGCAGGCGTTCCGATGACGGACGACACGCGCTCACTGCTCGGCTGGTGCTTCTGCCCCGCCTGCCGCCAGCGGGCGGATGAGTTCAATATCGAAGCCGACGGCGTCGTCGCGGAGTTAACCGATATCCTCTCGGCTGACTTTGCACTGCGCGGCGGCGGCGCCAAGCCGGTTTCGTTCGCCGAGCGCGTCGCTTCGAGCGAACAGCTTTCGGCCTACGCGAAGATGCGAACCGACTCGGTGACGTCGCTCGTTCGCGGCATTCGAAGGCGATGTTCAAAGCCGCTGCCGGCGCGAGCGACGTCGTATCCGCAGATGACGGGCCTCGCCCCGAACGCTGTCGCCGACTTTGTGGATGGATTCGTGCTCTCGCCGCCAACGGGTTTATCGACCGACGGCGGGACACTCGCATTGTCGAACATGCTGAAGCCGGATGCTTCGCGGGACCGCGTGATCGAATCGGCCGGCGGGCGTGAGCGCGTGGTGCTGGAGTTTCCGTGTCACCCGCCCGTCACATCGGACGGTCCCGCCCTCGTGGCGGCCGTTCACGAAGCGGCCCGCGCGGGCTACGCCGCCGTCACGTTCACCGATTACGGCCTCGCTCCCGAGGTCTGCCTCGACTGGACCCGCCAGGCGATTCGCTTCGCCCGTCGGGAGTCGGCGTGAGTGATGTCGGAATATGATTGGGTAAGACGCCCGGGTGCCCCATCCCGTGCCGAAGGCCGGGGTGGGGGACGGATCAAACGACGCCGGCTCGCGCACTTAACACTCAGTCCCCCAGCCCTGCTGCGCAAGGGCCGGGGCACCCGATCCAGGCCCCTATCCGCGAACCCCCAGCTGCGCCGAAATAATATTCCGCTGAATATCATTCGTCCCGCTGAAGATGATCGTGCCCAGCGCATCCTGAAGATAGGTATGTATCCCATTCTCGGTGATGAACCCGTTCCCGCCGAACGTGCGGATCAGGTCGAGGCTGTTCTGCACAAAACTCTCGCTGATGAACAGCTTCGCGACGGCCGCCTCGATCGGCGCCCGCTTGTTCGCATTCTTCAGCGCGGTCACGTTGTAGAGCAGCAGTCGCGAGGCGTCGAGCCGCATCTTCATGTCGGCGATTCGATTGGAGACCGACTGGTGCGCCGCGATCGCCTTGCCGCCGACCACGCGCTTGTTGGCGTACTCGATCGCCAGCTCCAGCTCGCGCTGCATGGCGCCGAGCACGAAGCCGAAGATGCACGCCCGCTCCCGCTCGATGGAACCCTGAAACACCATGGCGCCCGACCCCGGCTTGCCGAGAATGTTCTCCTCGGGCACGCGAACATTCTCATACGTCACTTCGCTGAGGCCCGAGCCGTGCAACCCCGTCGCGGGCAGCGGCCGCACGGTCATGCCTGGCGTCTTCGGTTCGACGAGGAAGCAGCTCAGCCGGTAGCGCTCGGGGTCGTCCATCTTCGCATAGACCACGTGCAGGTCCGCGCCCGCCCCGCAGGTGGCATATTTCTTCTTGCCGTTGATGACCCACTGGTCGCCGTCCTTGCGGGCGATGGTCTGCATGTTGCCGAGATCGCTGCCGCCGTCGGGTTCGGTGACGCTGTGCGCCGCCACCCATTCGCCAGAACAAAGTTTCCGCAGGTAGCGGGTCTTCTGGTCGTCGGTGCCGGCTTTGAAGATCGTTTCCACGCTGCCGAAGATGTGGGCGTTGATGGCGATGAGCAGGCCGTAGCGATTGCAGCCGTGGCCGAGGCCTTCCATCATCGAGACCAGTTCATTCAGCCCCAGCCCGCGGCCGCCGAATTCCGTCGGAATGGTGACACCCATCGCCCCGAACGCGGCGCACTTCTTCCAGCCGTCGCGGTCGAAGGTCGGGTTGACCTCGCCCTTAGACAGATTCTCCCGCGCAAATTCGTAGGCCTCTTTGCGAATGGACTGCTGCGATTCGGTGAGTTCAAAGTTCATGGTGTCGTCCGTCGTTGAGAGTGATTCCCGGCTGCGAGTCGGCTGATGCCCTGACTGCGGCATCGCCGGCGCATCCGCCCAAAATCCATGCTTCCTGACCGTTAGACCATGTCCCGAATGATAAACGCCAGGAAATCATTCGCCAGCGACGCCGGCACACAGCCATCGATGTGCGACAGAATCAGGTTCATTTTCCCGCGAAACTGGTTCACCTGGAGCACAATCCCCGGCGGCGACAGGCAGGCGTTCAGCGTGTAAATCCACTCCACCCGTCGGCCGCAAAGTGTATCCAGCGACGGCAGCACCGGGCCGAGAAACCCGAACCCCAGCGAAATCGGGTTGTCGCGAAATCGCTGCCGCAGGTGCATGCCCATTAGCGATTCCATCTTCGCCATCAGCGACATCATCTGGAGGTTGCCAAGATCGATGCCTCGACGGAGCTGATCGCGCATGTTCGCGTTGAGTGACTTGGTCAACGCGTCGCGGTCATTCATCTCCGACGGATTCGCACTCATCTGAATGAACGTCACATGATTGCGAAACACGGGATGAATCGCCCCGGGCAGCCGCAGGTTCAGCGGCACATCGGTCTGGAGCAACGTGCGATTTCCGATGGGCACCGAACTGAACTCCCGCACGCCGCGAAAGACGGCTGACAGCACCGACGGCGTGAGATTCGCAAAGCCGCACAGCTTTCGCACACGGGCCGTGGCCGCCTTCGTCTGCTCCTCGTCCAGCTCATGCACAAGAATGCGAATCGGATCGAATGTGAATTTTTTCTTCTCGTCGCGCGAGATCAGAGCCGACCGGGCGGGCAGTTTGAGCTGACTGCGAACGACCTGCATTGCCGCCTTGATTCGCTTCGGCCGATCGAATCGCAGCAGGTGTTCCGCCATTTCGTCCCGATCCGAATCCGAACGAGGCGATGCCGACTCACCCTGATTCGATGACCGCGTCACGGCGTACGTCTGACTCGCGTCGACCGCATCTGACATTCCGCCGCCCGCGCCGTGCAGTCGATTCATCTCCGACAGCACGAACTCCGGGCCCTTGCCATCCATCAGTGCATGCGAAAACCGAAGAATCAGCACATCCCGCCCGTCCGGCAGATGCAGCAGGTGAAACCCGATCGGCGGCCGCTGGTCGAGATCGAGCGGCGTGCTGAAGAGCCTTTCGCCGTAGGACCAGACGTCTCGGTGCTCGCTGCCCTCAAGCGAAATTTCGATGAACTCCGGCTCACTGTTCGGGTCGAAATTCCAGCACGGCCCGGCGCCCTTCTCGCGCATCAGCCGCGAGGAGACGACCGGATACGCCGCCAAGAGCTGCGACAGGGTCCGCCGAAACGCGCCGACATCGAGGCGACCGTCGAGCCAGACGTGC
>CALLKH010000399.1 GCA_938008425.1 uncultured Planctomycetaceae bacterium
ACATTCACACTCTCTTAGTCGGCACTCCAATGGAGTGATTGCGGGGCTCTGCCATGACCGCGTGATACGATCCGCGCCTGCGGAACGGGAATTGCGATCACGGCGACGCTGCAATTCAACTCCTTGCGCCGGCTCCGCGCCCATTTACTGAGAATGTAAGTCGAAACGGCAGTCATAGCCGGTGCGACCGGCCGCCATTGGCCGCCCACGTTCCAATCGGGCGACCACTGCGCTTTTCGTCTGAATTTCAGTCAAGTGAGTTCGGAGGTAGTGAACATGCGCGCACATCGAACGGGGCGGGTCCAGGTATCCAGTTACATCTCACGCACGCTCTTCCGCTTGTTGATCGCCGTCGCCGTGATGACGGTTGCATCGAACGCGGCTGAGGCGCAGGAACGCAAGTTCGTCGTCATGCTGGCCGCGCCGATCAAGAGCATGCGGGCGCATGGCGTCGCACCGACGACGCTGCCCCGGGTCGAAGACGTCTATGCGGCGTACTTCGATCGGATCAACCCCAACATCAACTCCTTCGCCGAGTTCTGGAACGAGATCAGCTACGGCAACGTCAACGTCAGCGGCGACGTCTTCGGCTGGGTCGAGTTGCCCTGGCCCGTTTTGCCGCTGGGCGACATGCCGGTTGGTCCCGGCGTGGGCGATATCGCCGGCCTCAATATTCAATGGACCGATCTGAACGGCGCGAACGCCATCGGCGGCGACGCCCCGGACGACCGCTGCCGGCGCCACGAGGGTGAACTCGTTCCAGCGTCGCAACGCCAGATGGTCTTGATCGATTACAACGGCGATCTGGCCGGCACGGCCACCCTCGGCAGCCTCGAACCGTGGCTGGATATCCGAACGCCGGGGCTTGTCGACTTCTGGCCGGACGGATCACCGGTCTGGACCCCCGGCGAGCGATTCGTGGATATTGATGAGGATGGTCGTTACGACGCCCTGCTTGAACACACGATGGACGGCTGGACCAACGGGAACACCGATGAGTCTCCCGGCATCTGCCGTCGCGACGGCATCATCGAGAGCGACGAGGTCTGCGAGCAAGACGGAAACGACTTCTACGATGGATCTCGCGGCGACGGCGACGGAATCTGGGATTATCCCGAACCCTTCGAAGACTTCCTGGTGATTTACAACTCCGCGGAAGCTGATCCGGCGCTGCGCTGGGTCAAGCTCGATCCGAGCTACAAGAATACTCTCGAAGGCGGCCCGACGCTCGTCGGTTCGCGCGCCTGGGCCGAGGCCTACATTCGTCGAAACTATCCCGGCGATGTCGGCGAGCCGTTGCGATTCCGCGGCGACCCCGGGGCCAGGGGATTCCTCGCCCGCTTCGGAAACGACCGGTATGACGGACCCGACGAATGGATCGAGATGGCCAGTACGAAGCTGCAGATGCAACCCGCGAGCCAGCAGTTCACCGGCATGGGCAATGCTCGAACACCTTCTCCGGAATCGCCTTCGAACAGCGGCGCCTATCCGCCGCAGTATCCGCGATGGAGCTACACCGCCTGGTGGACCGCGTACTGGGCGGACAAACATGTGGAGGCCGGCGCGGCCGTGCCGACGGCGCCCCCGCCGCCCCAGTGGCCTCCGACCGTTCTCACCAGCCAGGGCTATTCACCGAATATTCCGAATCTCAAGCCGTTCGATCCGAATCTGCCCTCGATCGATCCACTCACGAATCCGTACGAACTTCGCTCGTTCAACCCGAACTGTGGCGGCACTTTGGCACGAAGCGGGGTTCGATGCTTCGATGACACGCCGACTCAGCCCGAGCCGCGGCCAGCAGGCGGCGACTGGGGACGCTGCTGCACCTATCTGCCGGAGGGCGTCGTGGTTTGCGAGGGCAAGCAGTGGCTCAACTGCATCAGCACCGGCGGAATCTGGAACATGGATGTCGACTGCACCATGAACCCGTGTCCACCGGCCCCGGGTTCCTCCGACGCGCCGGGTTGTTATCAAGCCGCGCCCGGCGTCCCGCTGGTTCCGGCGGTCGTCGGCTTTTGCGACGTGGCGCCGCACGACGCGACGTTCATGGGCGAGTGTGAGGAGTGCTACAAGCATGCCCGGCTCTGCGTGGACCCGCCGTCGTTCGGGGACGGCTCGGTCGACGCGCGAAACTCCGGCGGCGTGGACCTGCGATTCGTTAATCGACCGGTGTTGCCCGATCGCCTCGACTCCAACGGTGACGGCGTTTTTGATTATTACGACGGCCCTGCCGAACATGACGATCTTGCGTCGTCCATCTACCACGCCCGCCGACCGTCGGGCCTCGGCGGCGGTGATCTCGCTTTCGGCGAAGTCACTTCCACCCGCGGTGATTCCAATTATGGCGAGGACATCGGCCGATCCCTACCCACCCTCGGATCGGTGACGCCTGACGGCGTCGTACCGGCAGCCGGACCGGGCGCCTATTTCATTCATGGGGCCAATGGATACGACGGCGGCAATCAGGCGACGATCGAGTGGCTGACGTGGCGCAAGGACGGCCCCGAAACGACGCCGAACCATGTGCTTCGGCGCGATTACAATCTCGACGGCCTGCTGGATCAGGGAGAAGTTCGCAATCCGCTGACCGAGAATTACGCGATCGATCTTGATCCCGGTACACGCAACGATGGCGGCGACGGCAGCCTCTACCCGTTCAATCGCGTTCGCCTCATTGAAGACACGATCGAGGCACTGGACTCGACGGTTGACTGGGATGAAGTGGTCATGCGGGCGCGACCGGGCTGCCCGGCAATCGAATACGGCATGCCCGAAGTCAACTTTCTGTACACAACCGTCCTCATTCCCGATGGACTTGTCGGCGACGGCCTGGCTCCCGGCGGCCGTGGACTCTTTCAATTACCTGCGCCGGGCATGGATGTGTCGACTCGGGTGCTCGAAGACAATGATCCCTCGACCGCTCCGATCTCCCCCATCTACTTCTCCGACTTCATTACAGCGCTCGGGTCGACGGGCGAGAATGGAATGAATAATTCGGCGGAGGACTTCGGTGTCGCGTCGCTGGCCCATGAGTTTCTTCACGTCTGGGAGGGCTATCCGGACTTGTACGACTACGACGTCTATATCGGCGGCATCATCAACGAGCCCATCGGCCTCTGGGATGCCATGTCGGGCGGGATGGTTCATCCGTCGCCCTATCTCAAGGAGGCGGGCATGGGGCTCTGCCAGATTGATACGGTGCATGAGCCCTGGATCGACACCACCGACCTTGCGGATGTGCTCACGCCGTTCACTGATCATGTCGTCCAGTTTCCCGACTACGCCTTCAATGCCTCCAATTCAGTCTTTTACTTCAAGAACCGAAATCTTCCCGGCGAGCGCTTCTATTTCTGGCGACTGACCCGCGTCAATCCGCCTCCGCCGAAGATCAACTTCTCGAAATCCCTGCCCGGCGACGGCCTCATGGTTCTTCATACCGATCTCGGCGACAACACCGAGGGATTCCCGATTCAGCAGCGAATCGGCACACACTTCACCTATCAGATTGTTCAGGCCGACGGACAGGTTGATTTCGCCGGCGACGCGGGCGATCCATTTCCCGGAAGCCAGAACGTCACCCTCTGGACCGAGGACACGGCGCCGAGTTCGCGATGGTACGGCCAGATCCGAAGCGGCATCGCGATCCGAGACATTGTGACGCATGACTCGTACTCCGATGTGACATTCCACTGGAATCCGCGCGTCGTTCCCGAGCTCGAGTTCGTCCATCCGCCCGGCGGGCAGGTCGTCACGATCGGTGGCATTCCCACGTACCACATTGGCTACACCGCTTGGGACAAGGATGGCGGAACGCGCATCGAATTCTACTGGGACGACAACGACAGCGGATTTGAGCGGCAGAATCCCGACGGCACGACGCGTCGAATCGGCCAGCCCCTGTCCAAGCCGCCGGGGTTTGTCGAGCAGAACGCCCTCGTTCCACTGAACGCGCTGCGGGGGGACGGCGTCTATCGCTTCTTCGCCCGGCTGATCCCCGGCCCGGGGCAGGACGGTCGAATCGATCCGGCCGTCTCGGCGGTCCGCGCCGACTCGAACAATCGCGGCCGGGGGCAATTCAAGATCAATCCGCTCATTCCCGATTCGGAATCGGTCATCGTGAATCTCGATACGTCCAAGCTCGAACAATGGACCATGACCTGCGTCGACGACACCTTCGCGAACAGCGAGATCTGGACGGTGGAAGGCAGCGTCTCCGGCCTGCAAACGGGACTGGCCATCACGGGCCAGCTCTACACCTCCGATCTGGCCGAGGTGACGTTCAGGATTCTGTCCGATGCGATCGTCGGCACTGGCGCGATTTCACTCCGACCCGACGGGCGTGCCCAGCTCGTCGATACGAATGCGAACTTTGATCCGATCAGCTTCAAGAGCACCGATCGTGTTCGCGTCGTCGTCAACGGCCAGACTTCGTTCATCGTCATCGACGAGGTGCCGAATCCGCAGACACTGATTCTTCAGAGCAACCCCGGCGTTGCAGCGAATGTCCCCTACCGCGTGCACAGCTTCTTCGACGACGGCGGCGAATCGCCCGACAAGTTCACCTTCATCACCACCGGTATGACGGGATACAGCCAGCCGATCCGCGTGCGAAATGGCACCGTCCTGGCGGAGCTGGTTCCCATTCTGAGCGTCAGCTACCCCGACGGTCCAACGGGAACGAATGCCAATCCCTCCAATCGCGCGCCCCTCCGCGTACAGTTCGACGCATCGCAGACCCGCGACTACAACGGCGTCGTCAACGGCCCCAGCCTGATCTATGAGTGGACATTCGGCGACGGCGCCACGGACTCCACGACAGGCGCGCAAGTCATGCATACATACTCAACGCCGTTCCCGTGCCCCCAGGGTGTCACCGCCAGACTGGTGGTGCGCGATCCCGGCGCAGGCCCCGTCGGCCAGGACATCATCGGTGAGGCGGTTGTGAAGATCTGCGTCGAACTGCCGGATCGGGATCGCGACGATGTGCCGGACGTGAGCGACAACTGCCCCGACACACCCAACCCCAGTCAGGCGAACAGCGATTCCGACACCTTTGGCGACGCCTGCGACAACTGTCCGACGATCGCCAACCCGTCCCAGGCCGATCAGGACTTCGACGGGATCGGCGATCCGTGCGACCCCGACCGCGATGGCGACGGCGTTTCCAATCCAAACGACAACTGCACTGTCCTGCCGAATCCCGATCAGTCGGATCTCGACGGTGACGGCGTTGGCGACCTCTGCGACACGTGCCCCAACAACTTCAATCCCAACCAGACGCTCGACACCGACGGCGACGGCCGACAGGACGCCTGCGACAACTGTCCCAACCACCCGAACGCCGATCAGCGGGACGAGGACGGGGATGGCATCGGGGATGTCTGCGATCTGTGCCCGCATCATGTCAGCGCCGTCGACGAACCCGATCCCGATGGCGACGGTATCGGACTCGCCTGCGACAATTGTTCGGGCGCGGCGAACCCCGATCAGGCGAACGCCGATGGCGATGCATGGGGCGATGCGTGCGACGAGTGTCCGAACGATCTCGGCAAACGCACACCCGGCTTCTGCGGCTGCGGAACGCCCGATCAGGACCGCGACGGCGACGGCGTTCTGGATTGCGTTCAATTCGGTCCTCGGAGCCCGGATTCAGACAGCGATGGCGTGGATGACGTTCTGGACGGCTGCCCCTTCGATCCGAACAAGTCGTCCGCAGGGATTTGCGGTTGCTTCGTGCCTGACGAGGATCGCGATGGCGACGGTATTCTCGATTGCATGGACAACTGTCCGGATGTGCCGAACCCCGGTCAGGAGAACGCAGACGGCGATAACATCGGCGACGCCTGCGAGAATAATGCCCCACCCATCGGCGGCCCGATGCCGTTCTGCGGCGGAGGATCGCTGTTCGCAGTGGGTTCGACCGTGGCGCTGATCCCGTTGATGCTGCTGGCCGGCGCGGTGCTCCGCGGTTCGCGACGCGGAGCGCGGGGCTCCCGCTGCACGGGGTGCGTCAAGATGTGAAGAAAAATGCGGTCGAGTTCGGATAATCGCATGAAGTCGGACCGTTGAATCGCCTATGATCGTAGTTGATTCGGCGGCCGACTCGATCGGATCGTCAGGCGTCTCGCAAAGAAAGGAGCAGCATGATGATCCCGAACCGACTGACCGCATGCTTGCTGTGTTGCGCGTCGCTCGTCGCATCTTCGACGGCCCGCGCCGAGGTCATCTACGTCAGCAGCCTCTTCAGCCACGAGGTGCTTCGCTACGACGCAGACACCGGCGCCTATCTCGGCATCCACATTCCGGCCGGCTCGGGCGGGCTGGTGGAGCCGCATGGCATTCTTGATCGCGGCGATGACCTGCTCGTGACGAGTTTCATCACGGATCAAGTCCTTCGTTACGACCGCGCGACCGGCGCGTATCTCGGTGTTTTCATCGACGCCGGAACCGGGCTTGATAATCCCGTCTATCTGGTCGTCGGCGCCGATGGTAACTACTACATCGCCAGCCAGGTAAGCGACGAGGTTCGGCGCTACTCACCTGCGGGCGTTTTTATCGACGCCTTCGTTTCCGCCGGTGCAGGCGGACTGGACGGTCCGAGCGGGATCATCTTTGGTCCGGACGGCCGTCTCTATGTCGCCAGCCGGTATAGTGCCCAGATTCTGGCATACAACGGTGCGACCGGCGCGTTTGACGAAGTCATCGCCGACAGCACCGACGGCCTCGGCTTCGGCACGACCTTCGGCATCGCATTCGACGACGCCGGCGATCTCTATTTCGCCTCGGGCGGGCAGGTGTTTCGATACAGCCTCACGACGAATTCGATCGTTGCGTCGGTGGCCGCCGCCTCTCCGATCGGAATCGAGCGCGGGCCCGACGGCGCGGTCTATGTCGCGACGGGCAACAACCTGCGCCGCTACAACGCATCGACGAACACGCTCTCCGCGCCGATTCTCTCCGGCGGCGCGATCAGCACGCTGAACTTCTTTCATTTCGCGTCGGGCCACTGCCTGCTCTGCCGAGGCGATTTCAATCTGAGCGGCCGTGTGGACATGGGAGATCTCGCGCCGTTTGTCTCGCGATTGCTTGATGAAACGGGCGCCGCGTGCGCCGATGTCAACGGCGACGGCGCCGAAGACGGCCGCGACATAGAATGGTTCACGACCGCCCTGCTGGCGGAAGCCTGCGGAGGGTGAATTCGCGCAAATGTAACTCACGGCCACATGAGTCCGCGGTTCAGGCTGCAAAATTCACCTGAACCGGGAGGATGGCGGCGGCTCGCTCAAAAGAAAATGCCAACGCGAAGAGCGATTCCCGGCCTCATGGAGGCATCGACATTCGATGCGTCCATGCCCCATCGGGGCAGAGGACTGTAGCCACGGGCGGAGCGAAGCGGAGCCCGTGGGACATGGCGACCCATTCCCTCCGCCCCGGAGGGTCGGAGGGAATCTCCGCGGCGAGCACTCTCAACCTGCGAAGAATTCCTCATCCCCTGCCGGGGCTGTCATGAGTTCGGCACCGATGACCACGGGTTCCGCATCGCCGGGCTTCGCCCAAGCGATGCTCCACCCGTGGCCACAGTCCGACACCCCTCCGGGGTAAGGGAAGCGGGACTCGAACTACTTCTTCGACTTCTGACCCGTCTTCCCCGACTGTCCCGACTTGCCCTTCGTCTTCGCCGAGGCCGGCGTCAGCCGCATGTCACGCCAGATGCAGGCCGATCCTTCGCCCGCGCCGACGCCCCAGCGGCCGGTGGTGTCGTAGTCGCCGATGGTGCAGTAGAAGACCAGCTTGCCGTTGACATAGACGTGAAGCTCCTCGCCGCGGACGCTCGCCTTGAATCGAAACGGCTTGCCGTGATCGACGGCCTCGCACTCCTCGCGGCCGAGCAGGTCCCACCGATTCTCCGTGTAGTAGCGGCGCTGCGCCGCGACGCCGTTGCCGGCGCTGAACTGGACGTAGATGGCGTCACGGTTCATCTCGCCGAGCATGACGTAGATATGATCGATCTTTCCCGTTCCGGGCAGGAACTCGGCGGTTCCCTCGATGTCAAAGTCGCGTTCCGTCGGCCTTTCCATGCGTAGAATGCCGGCCTGGTAATTGGGAAACGCCCCCTGGTACCAGGCATTTCCGCGAATCTCCAGCGACCGCCCCATTTGATACCACTGCGGCTTCAGGCCCTCGAGATGCTTCCGGAACGCCTCGTCAAGTGATGCCATATCGTCGTCACCGACGAGCGTGTTGCTGATGAATTTCTTCAGAGCCTTCGACGCCTTCGAGCCCTCACCCGTTTTCCTCGCCTCGGCCAGGATCGCCCGCATCGAGGCCTCGCGCTCGCCGGTCATCATGAACGAGAAAAACTGCCACTGGAGCGAGTAGAGCGTGTAGAAATCGATTTCCTTGTTCCTGCCGCTCGACCAGTCGCTGAACCTGGGCAGGTTGTTCGCGGCCGCCATCGGCTGGAGCTGCGCCTGCATCGTCGAGGTGTAGGGGCAGGCCTCGTCGGCCGCGATCATGCCTTTCGATTGCAGCGTCTTGAGCGAGACGTACATCGACAGCCCCTCGCGCAGCCACTTGGGTTGCGCCTTGTGGTTCGGAATCGCCGAGTAAACCGCCAGGTGCACCGCCTCGTGGGCGACGAGGATTCGTGTGATCTCAGGGCAGCCGATGGCCCGCAGCGCGTCGTCGCTCACCAGGGGCTGGAGCACGATGTGCGCGGACTTGTCCTTGTGGGATGAGAACGAATAGCCGTCCTTGAACTTTCCGGCGGTGAGATCCTCATCGACATCGCGATACGATTCCCATCGGCGATAGAGATGGATCTTGAGCGGCTTCTTCGGCGCCCTCGACTTCGCGCCGAAGAGTTCAAGCGTCGGCCCCCAGACCGCCTCGGCCGCCTCCAGCGACGCCTTGGCGACAACTTCATGATCAAAGTCGCAGATGATCTGAAAGTGCTCGCCGACGGCCGTGCTGCCTGCAAGCGCGATGCTGGGAAACGACGACGCGAAGGCAACGATTCCGACTCGCAGCAATTCCCGCCCCATCCGAACGCTCTTCACGGTCTTCCTTTCCAGATCGATGAGCCACCGGTGATGATGGCGGCCCGCCACCAGCCTATCAGACGGTCACAGCGATTAGAAGCCCGGCCCGGGTTCGCTCAGTTTCATTCGATCCTGCGACTAGGTATCGTCCGAGTACCCGCCATACGGCATTACAGCCCGCGAACAAACGACGCTACAATCCCGCCCCATGCTCAAGCAGTACACCGACCTGCCGCGCGCCGTGCACATTCTCTGCTTCGGCACCTTCGTGAACCGCGCGGGGTCGTTCTTTCTTGTCTTCCTGACCATTTACATCGGCGAGAAACTCGGATTCGGAACCCAGTACGCCACGTTCTGCCTCAGCGCCTTCGGACTCGGCTCACTCATCGGCTCGCTCATGGGTGGACAACTGGCCGACCAGTTCGGCCGGCGACGGGTCATGCTCATCAGCCTGTTCGGCGGCGCCATTTACCTCGCCATGTTCCCGTTTGTACAGACGAAATGGCTCCTGCCCGTCATCATCTTTGCCTTCGCGGCGACGATCGACATGTACCGGCCGGCCGCTTCGGCGATGATCTCCGATCTCACGAGCCCCGAACAACGCTCTGCCGCGTACGGGCTCATGTATATCGCCATCAATCTCGGCTTCGCCTGCGGGGCGGGCGTCGGCGGAATGCTCGCCAAGTATTCTTTCAATCTGCTCTTCCTCGGTGACGCCGCTACGACGTTCGCTTACGGGCTGATCATCCTGTCTCTCATCCGCGAGACCCTGCCCAAACAGGCCGGCGCCTTTGACGTCATTCCCGGTGAGGCGGCCACGGATGATTCAAGTCCCACTCCCGTGAGGTCAGGCGATTCCCCGGCCATTCGTCCCCCTGAGCAGAACACCAAGCCCGTCCCCATGATCGAAGCCGCCCTTCACATCCTGCGCGACTGGCCGTTCATCGCGTTCTGCCTCAGTTCGCTGCTGGTGGCCGTCGTCTTCATGCAGGGCATGTCCACACTTCCGCTTCACATGAAATCGCTCGGATTCGGGCCGGACCAGTACGGCTGGATCATCAGCCTCAATGGAATTCTGATCGTCGTCTGCCAGGTGCCGATGACGTCGCTGCTCACCCGGTTTGATCGCGTGCGCGTCATCACGCTCGGATCGATCGTCACCGGCATCGGATTCGGCCTCAACGGGTTCGCCGTCACCGGCTATCACTTCGGTGGCGCGGTCATCGTCTGGACGCTCGGGGAACTCATGCAGGCGCCGTTCGTGCAGGCCGTCGTGTCGGACCTTGCCCCCGCGAACATGCGCGCCCGGTACATGGGCGTCATCGCCATGTGCTTTTCGTCGGCGATGATGTTCGGTGTGCCGCTGGGTGGTTATGTGCTCGAGCGATTCGGAGGCAGGACGCTCTGGTTCGCCGGCGGCGGCGTGAGCCTGCTCTCGGCGCTGATTCTGGTTATCGCTTATCGGGCGATCACCGCGCGGCGCTGGCAGCCGGCCGCGTGACTTGCAGCATCGCGCGACAACCGCGACGATGACGCCATGACGCGAAGACCCCAATCCACTTCCACGCGAATCGAACCCCCCGCCGGCGCCGTCGCGCCGTGGGTGATCATTCGATCGCCGACGCTGCACCCATTCGTCTTCAACCGCATGATTCTGCGGGCCTCGGACGACGCCGGCCCCGGCGATGTCGTGTCGGTGTACGCCCGGCTGGGTTCGTTCTGCGGACGGGCGATTTACAACCCGAAGTCCACGATCGCCCTGCGGATGCTCACGTTCGACCAGACACCGGTCGACGATGCGTTCTGGTTCAATCGATTGGAGCAGGCTGTCGGGCTTAGACGATCGCTCGGGCTCATGGAGACGACCGACGCGTTTCGAATCGTTCACGCCGAGGGCGACGGCCTGAGCGGCCTGATCGCCGAGCGCTACGCGGACCATCTTGTCTTTGAAGTATTCTCGATCGGCATGTACCAGCGGCGCGAACTGATCGCCGAGGCCTTGAAGAAGCTGCTCGGTCCGCCGATGGTCATGGATCGGCCGGACAAACCGAGCGACAGCTGGAAGGTCATCGTTCGCGCCGATGAACGCATCGAGCAGTTGGAGGGATTCAAGGCCGACAAGGACGACCGCGAGACCGACGCCGCCATCACCATTCGCGAGAACGGCCTTCGGTTCCGCGTCGATGTGGCCGCGGGGCACAAGACGGGGTTCTTCTGCGATCAGCGCGAAAACCGCAAGCGATTCGCGTCGTTCTGCCGCGAGGCCGACGTGCTGGACCTCTGCTGTTACACCGGCGGCTTCGGCATCGCCGCCAGGGTGCTGGGCGAGGCGCGCGACGTGACCAGCGTCGATCTCGACGAAGCGGCGATCGCCGTCGCGAAGAAGAACGTGAATCTCAACCAGACGCGCGTGAATCTCGTCCACGCCGACGCGTTTCACTATGTCCGGCAGATGATCGCCAACAAGAAGCAGTATGACGTGGTTGTCTGCGACCCGCCCAAGTTCGCCCCCACGCGCGACGACATCGACGACGCGCTGCGGAAGTACCACGACCTCAACGGCCTCGCGGCGCAGGTCGTCAAACCCGGCGGCATCCTGCTGACATGCAGTTGCAGCGGCCTCGTCTCGCGCGAACGTTTCACGGACGCCGTCTACCACGGCGCACGAAAGCATGGCCGATCGCTCCAGCTCTTCGACCAGACCGGCGCCGGCGGGGATCATCCGATCATGCTGAACTGCCCGGAGTCGGAGTATTTGAAGGCGCTGTGGTTCAGGGTGGTGTGATCAAGTCATCCAACTCTGTGCGTACACCCGAAGAATGCGCTCCGTACAGACGTGCGCCGTACAGATGCGCACCGTAAGGTTGTGCACCGAGCAGAGGATCACCGCACAAATGCACGTCGTGGGTATGGGCGTCGTCGGGATGCGTCGCGTACAAATGCGCGGTGTAACGACGCACCGCGTACCGACGCACCGTGTACCGACGCACCGCGTCGGCGCTCCGATCGCCCTGAAAGGGCGAAGGACTGTAGCCACGGGTGTAGCGAAGCGGAACCCGTGGAAATCGTGCCCCCCATGCGGCACCGCCCCGGAGGGGCGGAGGGATGACCGGCGCTACTCAGCGGACCAATACCCTTCGGCGTTCAGCGTCGCCGCGCGGCGATCCTCACCAGCGAGAATGTACGTGCCCGCCCGGTCCCGGTCACCTTTGACCCATCCATCTTTCGTTCGAAGCCAGAATTCTGTCCTGGAATCATCCCTGCAAATCATCGTCTCAAATCGGCCGTCCAGATTGTCGTCGTATGCAATGTCCTCCGGCCGATCGCTTGCGAGGGCGGCGTTTCCCGTGCTGCAAATCAGCCTTGTGGGGTTCCCGTTGGCGTCCATCAAAATATGGGCCACGTTCCGAGGATTCGATCCCGGCAGGTAGAGCGACCGCTCCTGCCGACCGTCGCCGGTCCTCATCACGGTGTCGAATGCGCGATACTTGAGTTGTTTGTCCCAAACTAAAACGGATGATTCTGGAAGAATCGGTACTTCCATTTGAATAATCTGGAAATCTCCGCCCTGGCCGAGCATCGCCGTTCGAATGAGTTCAGGTGTATCTCTTGATGCAAGTTCCGCCGGAATCGCCCGGCGAGCCATGATCGAACCGGCCACCCAGGAGAGCAGTATTCCGACAATCACCGCGGCGCAATGTGACAGGAGTTTCTTGATTTTCATGTCTGCGACCTCGAGTTTCGCACGAACGCTCGGGATAGACCGGCGATTCCTCCGACCCTTCGGGGCGGGATGATGACACCCCGGCTTCCACGGGTTTCGCTTCGCTACACCCGTGGCTACAGCCCTTTGCCCCGCTGGGGCAGGTCTGATCAGAATACTTCACATAAGAATGTTTACTCACCGGAAAGCTTATGCGCTGTCGATCCAACCTGATTCGCTTCACCGACGACTGGCCCAACAGCGGGACTACTATTCTTCAATCGCCGCCGCAAACTCTTTTCCGCACTCGGGACATCGATTCGACTTGAGGTTTCGAAGATCGTAACCGCACGTGACACAGAATGCCTCCGATCGCTCAAATACCACGATTTCGAGGCAGACCGGCAGAAGCCAGACGATCGGCAGGACAAACTCTCCGAACGCCCTGTTCAGGTCGAACCCAATCTTCGAATGACAGTACCCGCATCGCCAGGTCAGAAGAAATCTGAACCAGCATCGTGTCTTATGATTGCAGACCGGGCACAGAGCCATATGCAAGCTCGCGTTCCGGGCGACAAACGCCCGGCTCGTCCATCACACGCAGGCCGCGACGAAACATTGTACGGCACCGGGCCATCGAGAGAGCATCTGACGCTCAGCGACCCGGATCGTCTCGGGCATCAGCATCACAGCGCAAGGTCGACTCACTTGCTCATGACAGCCCCACGTCGAGAGGCGCCGGCCTTAGACATGCAATTCCACCGTGTTCTTATCCGTCAGCACATGCGTGCCCGTCACCTGCTGACCGTCGTGGACGGTGCCGCCCCAGATGCGGGCGGTCTTGAGTTTCTCCGCGACCTCCTTGTGAACATGCTCTGCCATGTCCATCACCGTGCTTCCCACGGGCAACACAAAGGGCGACGCCATGTCGGCCGGCTTGCCCGGCTTCTTGGCGTACACGCGGATCACGTCGAGCAGACCGAACAGCGCCGCCATCATCTCGGGCAGGCCGTCGCCCTTTGCGGTGGAGATGGGGATCATCTTCAAATCGGTCTCGACCAGTTCGCGAAGCGTGTCGAAATTCTCCTTGGCGCCCGGCGCGTCGAGCTTGTTGGCGACGACGATCGTTCGCTTCGCAAACACCGCCGTCTCCATGGCATCCAGGTCGCGCGACTCGATGTCGTCGTCCGCGTCGGGCGACGAGACCGTAGACACCGGCCGCAGGGAATGCTCCTTGAGGAACGAAACGGCCTGTTCAAACTGGTCCACCAGTTCGATGGCCGCAAGATCGATGACGATCAGAATGGCGTCGGCGCGGCGATAGGCCTGAGCCATGCCCGGCTGGCCCTGGCCGTCCATGATCGGCGGCATGTCGACGAGTTGGATCGGCACATCCTCATGGTGAGCCATGCCGGGGATTGCCGCGTGCGTTGAAAAAGGAAACTCCGCGATCTCGACCTTGGCGTGCGTCAGCGCGCCGAGAATCGAACTCTTGCCCACATTCGGCGCGCCGAGCAGCACGACCTGCCCCGCACCCTGCTTCGGCACGTTGAAGATGTCGTGGGCGCCGCCGTGCGAACCGCCCGACTTGGGCCCCTTCTGCATCTCCTCGCGGGCGGTCTTGAGCTTCTGCTTGATCTGCTGCTGAAGTTTTTCGCTCGCCTTGTGTTTGGGCACGAGGCGAAACATCTCCTCCAGCGCCGCCACGCGATCAGCCGGCGACGTGGCCGCCCGGTAACGATCTTCGGCTTTCTTGTATTGCGGGGTGGCGTTGA
This sequence comes from uncultured Planctomycetaceae bacterium, assembly GCA_938008425.1. GTDB lineage: Bacteria > Planctomycetota > Phycisphaerae > UBA1845 > UTPLA1 > JADJRI01. The sequence goes on from CALLKH010000399.1 coordinate 14,520, forward strand.
TGGCCATGCAGGTCGGTCCTCAGGTGCGGTGCTCGTTTGCTGAGGATGAATGATATCGACCGGAAGGTGAGTTGACGAGCGGGCCGGCCGGCTGTGGATCAGTGTTCGCCGTTGCCGTTTTCAACGGCGATCAGCAGTCGGCGAAGGAGCGAGGCCAGTTCGCGCGCCTCGGATTTCGAGAAGATCGACAGCAGCCCGCGGGCGTGGTTCAGCCGCGTGAGCGTCGCCTCGTCGGCCACCTTGCACCCCCGCGCGGTGAGCGTGATCAGCCGGCCGCGGCGATCGTTGGGATCGGGCTTGCGGGTCACGAGCCCCTTTTCCTCCAGGCGATCGATTCGGTTCGTCATCGCACCCGACGAGAGGATGACACTGTCGAGAAGCTGCGTCGGCGTGAGGGCGAACGGCGGGCCCGCCCTGCGGAGTGCCGCGAGGATGTCAAGCTGCCAGAGGCTGACGCCGTCGTCGGCCAGCGCCTGGTCGCTGCGCCGGTCCAGATGCTCCGCGAGGACTATAATGCGACTGACGACCGCGAGCGGCGAGACGTCGAGTGACGGCGCCACGCGCGCCCACTGATCCATGATTCGATCGATAAGATCTTGTGCCATGACAGCTAATAGTAACCTATATTTGTCTTGATGTCAAAATACTTGACATGGAGATTTATTCGATGTATGGTCTAATTGGATCGGCCAGCGCCGATTCACGCTTCCCGGCACATCGCACGGGCGGCGGACAGACCGTTTCAGGCTCGGTTTCAACCGAGAGGAGGAAGTGAGGCCGAGGCGAGGAGGCGTACGGACGCGGCACACCGCGCACAACCGCCTTCATTCGTGCAATTGTCATCGACGACTCGATGCGGTTGCGACGCTCCCTGTTCGCAGTCATGCGGCCAAGGGAGAGAGATCGCCGGACGCAAATCGCTCTTGACCTATCAACAACCCCGCATCGCCGCCCCGATGGTCGACGGCGACACAGGAGACGCAGTTATGACCACCATGACCCTTCAGCAATTCGAAGTCGGTAAAGACGGCGCACGCCGCGTCAAGTACGTCCGCGACATCGACAAAATCCAGAACATCCCCGAGGACGAGCGCCAGAAACTAAAACGCGTCGCGGAAAAGTATGTCTTCCGGGCGAACGATTACTACCTCGGGCTCATCAACTGGAAAGACCCGAAGGACCCGATCAAGCAGCTCATCATCCCGCGCGAAGAGGAACTCAAGGACTGGGGCAAGCTCGATGCCAGCAACGAGGCGTCGGTCACCGTCGCCCGCGGCGTGCAGCACAAGTACCCGCACACCGTCCTGCTCCTCTGCAACGAGGTCTGCGGCGCCTACTGCCGGTACTGCTTCCGCAAGCGCCTCTTCATGGATGAGAACGACGAGACCACCAACGACATTTCCGCCGGCCTCAAGTACATCGCCGAACATCCGGAGGTGACCAATGTGCTTCTCACCGGCGGCGACCCGCTGCTCATGAGCACGCGCCGGCTCACCGAGATCTTCGAAAAGCTCCGCGCCATTCCCCATGTGAAGATCATTCGCATCGGCTCCAAGATGCCCGCGTTTGATCCCTGGCGGGTGCTCAGCGATGAGAAGTTGCAGGAATCCCTGCGAAAACACTCGTTGCCGCGCAGCCGCATCTACCTGATGGCCCACTTCGACCATCCGCGCGAGCTGACCGACGCCGCGGTCGACGGCATCGACTGTTTCATCAAGTGCGGCGTCATCTGTGTGAATCAGTGCCCGCTCATCAAGGGCGTCAACGACGACCCGATGGTGCTCGCCGAACTCTACAGCGAGCTCTCGCACATCGGCTGTCCGCCCTACTATCTCTTCCAGGGCCGCCCGACGGCCGGCAACGAACCCTACGAAGTGCCGATCGTCCGCGGCTGGGGCATCTTCCGCGAGGCGATTCGACACGGATCGGGCCTCGCCCGGCGGGCGAAGTATTGCATGTCGCATGAGACCGGCAAGGTCGAGATCATGGGCGTCGACGACAAGCATATTTTCCTGCGATATCACCGCGCGAAGTACACGCACCTGCGCGGCCGCATGATGATCTACAAGCGAAACGACGACGCCTACTGGCTCGATCAACTCGAACCCGTCGACGGCGACGCGCCTCGTTTCGACCATGAACACAAGGACAATGTTCTGGACGGCCCGGAATAATCGGCAGGCAAGGAGGATATGATGACCAAGCCGGTCAGTCTGAACCTGAACGTGCGCGGAATGGGCTTGTCCGCGACACTCGGAATAAAAGACAAATGTCGACAACTCAGCAGAGAGGGCCGGTCGGTCTTCGATTTCGGCCTCGGCCAGTCGCCTTTTCCCGTGCCCCGGCCGATGGTTGAGGCATTGCGGCTTGCCGCTCCGGAGAAGGACTACCTGCCCGTCAAAGGGCTGCCGGCGCTGCGCGAGGCCGTCGCGGAGTTTCACAAGAAGAAGGACCTGATCGACGCCCATCCGGACCGCATTCTCATCGGCCCCGGTTCCAAGGAGCTGATGTTCATCCTTCAGATGGCGTACTACGGCGAGATTATTCTGCCCACGCCTTGCTGGGTGTCTTATCTGCCGCAGGCGCGAATCATCGGCCGTCGGAACAGCATGATCCACCGGATGAGCGAAACAGACTGGAATCTCAGCCCGAAGCAACTGGGCGAATCGCTCGCGGCCGTCGGCGACGATCACCGGCCGCGCCTGCTCGTCATCAACTACCCGAACAATCCAACCGGTGACACCTATTCC
>CALLKH010000400.1 GCA_938008425.1 uncultured Planctomycetaceae bacterium
CGCCACGCCGGATGAGGCGCCGATCGAGGTCGTTTCGCTGATCGGCGACATCGACGGGGACGGCCGAACCGACATCATCCTCGGCGCTCCCCAGGCCGACTTCATTAACATCATCGCTCCGAACGAACGTCGTCAGGCGGCGGGCGAAGCGTATTTGATCTACGGCAGCAACTTCGGCCTGAACAACTCGGCGTTGCCGTAATCGAGACAGCTTGGGATCGCAAACTTCCCGGGCAAAATGTCAGTCAATACCGAGGCGGGCGGATCGAATCGATCCGCCCGCCTCGTCTTTTTCACAGCGCCGTTCCGGGCTATGATCACGGCATGAAATCGCAGTACGACGTCATCGTGATTGGGGGCGGCCATGCGGGCACAGAGGCCGCATGGGCCAGCGCGCGCCTCGGCGTGCCGACGCTGCTCGTCACGATGGACCCCGACGCGATCGGGCGGATGAGCTGCAACCCGGCGATCGGCGGCATCGGCAAGGGCCAGATGGTGCGCGAGATCGACGCGCTCGGCGGGCTGATGGGGCTCGCGACGGATGCCGGGGGGATTCAATTTCGGATGCTCAACCGTCGGAAGGGGCCGTCAGTCTGGTCGCCGCGGGCGCAGTGCGACCGGAAGCTTTATGCCTCGGCGGTGCAGCGGCTGCTTTGCGGAACGGACAACCTGACGATCGAAGCGGGGACCATCGACGTTCTCGAGACCATTGAGATTCCCGGTGAGCCCCGGCGATCGCGAATCACCGGCGTTCGGCTGGGTGACGGCCGTCGATTTGGGTGCCGCTGCGTCGTCATCACCACCGGCACTTTCCTTCGAGGGCTCATGCACACGGGTGAGCGGAAGGTCGAGGGCGGTCGCGTAGGAGAACAAAGCGCCGTCGGGCTCAGCGACAACCTCCGATCGCTGGGTTTCGAACTCGGCCGGCTCAAGACGGGTACGCCGCCGCGCGTCGCGCGGGATTCGATTGATTACTCGGGACTTGAAGTCCAGCCGGGTGACGAAAAGCCCGCGCCGTTTTCATTCATGAATGATGCCGTCCTGCAGCCGCAGATTGACTGCTGGATCACGTACACCAATGAGCGCACGCATGAGATGATCCGGGAGAATCTCCACCGCGCGCCGATGTACTCCGGCCAGATCGAGAGCACGGGGCCGCGCTACTGCCCGAGCATCGAGGACAAGGTCGTCCGGTTCGCCGAGAAGGATCGACACCAGATCTTCCTCGAGCCGGAGGGCTACGACAGCGATCGAATCTACTGCAACGGGATCAGCACCTCGCTGCCGGTGGATGTGCAGGAGCCGTTCGTCCGGTCGATTGAAGGCATGGAAAACGCCCGCATCGTGCAGCATGGATACGCCGTCGAATACGATTACGTTCCGCCGCATCAAACGCTGGCAACGCTGGAGACCAAGCCGGTCGAGGGACTGTATCTGGCGGGGCAGATCAATGGCACCAGCGGCTATGAAGAGGCGGCCGGGCAGGGGATCGTCGCGGGGATCAATGCGGCCAGTCGCGTGCTCGGTCGTGAGCCGTTCATCATGGGGCGCGACGAGAGCTACATCGCGGTCATGATCGATGATCTCGTCACCAAGGGAACGATCGAGCCGTATCGAATGTTCACATCGCGCGCTGAATACCGGCTGCTCCTGCGGACCGACAACGCTGATCTGCGACTGACGCCGGCCGGAAGGAAGCTGGGGCTCGTGGACGACGCCCGCTGGCGGCGGTTTGAAACCAAGCGACGTGCGGCGAGCGAGATCGAGGCGTGGGCCCGCGCCAACCGGCACAACGGTTCGACTTATTTCGACTGGCTGGCGCGAACCGATTGCGACGTCTCGGGCGAACTCAACTGGGCGACGTGCCGAATCGCCATGCCGGAGTTGATGGCCGAGGCGGGTACGGCGCTGGTTGACGAGGCGCTGACGGCCGTTCACATCGAGGCGAAGTACGGCGGCTATATCCGTCGGCAGGAGCGAGAGGTCGAGCGCTACCGGCGCATGGAGTCCCGGGCGATACCAGAGGGGTTCGACTTTGGCGGCGTGTCACAATTGCGGCACGAGGCGAAGGAAAAGCTTGCCCGCGTCGCTCCGCGGAACATCGGCCAGGCCCAGCGGATCAGCGGCATCAGCCCGGCGGATATTACGGTGTTGATGGTTCATCTCACGGCGGGTGAGCGGCGGCGGCGGTAGGTCCTGACCTAATCGATGTCGATGCCATACCTATGGCAGTATTGGGGCTCCATAAGGAGTCTCATTTCCTTGATCGACCCTGTATTTCAATTCTTCTTCTCGCACCGGCTACGCGGTCGGGCCTCCTCTACAGTTCGATCAGTCCTACCGCGGCCACCGGCCCCTTGGCGGGGGGCGGCTAAACGGAGTGCCTGTCGGCGGGCGTTTGAACGGAGCGGGGTCGTCCGAGAACGGCCCACACGGGCGCCAATCAGCGAAAATCTCGCGGTCGTGTGCCTTTCGGACGATGCCCAGCCGACTGGGTGTGCCGTGATTGTCGGTCCTGCGCCGGAGATGCTTCAGGGGCGGGTTACGGCCGGGATTCGGGCATTAAGTATGGTCTGGAGTGGTTCGATATCGGGAATGAACTTGTTAATCTGGGGGGATTAGGTAAAATGAGCGGTCGGAGCCCAAGGCGAACCGAGGAAGCACAAGCTGTGACAGACGCACTCAATTCAGCCGGCCAGGACGATTGGCGAACGAAGTCGGTGTTCACCACCGGCGAAGTCGCGGAGATCTGCCGCATCAGCCAGCAGACGGTGATCCGCTGTTTCGACAGTGGAAAGCTCCGCGGCTTTCGCGTGCCGGGATCGAAGTTTCGGCGCGTGCCGCGCGAAGCGCTCATGCAATTCATGCGTGAGCACGAGATTCCGGTTGAGAACATCTCGACGGGTAAACGAAAAGTGCTCGTGGTTGATGACGACGCCGAGATCGTCGACATGCTCGTCGATATTCTCGGGCGCGACGGGCGCTTCGAGGTGAAGAGCGCTTCGAACGGCTTCGACGCCGGCGCGATGACCAAGGAATTTCAGCCGGACATCGTGCTCCTGGACTACATGCTTCCCGACATCAACGGAAACATCGTCTGCCAGCGGATTCGCTCCGATCCGCAGCTCGCCTACACGCGTATCATCATCGTCTCCGGCGCGGTCGATCCGTCGGAGATCGCGGCGCTCAAGTCCGCCGGCGCGGATGATTTCGTCAAGAAGCCGTTTGACGTCGATGTGCTCATCAACCGCATGATCGAACTGCTCGCGGCGTAGCGTGATTGATTGAGGGGCCGTTGCAGGCGAAGGGGGAGTCAATCTCGCCATGACGTCAGGGGCTCCGAACACCGCGGACCCGCACAAGGTCGAGCTCGTACTCGCGCAGCTCGATTCGCTTCCGCCGCTCGCGCCCATCGCGACGCGCATTCTCGCGCTCACCGAAGATCCAAACGCAAACGCCCGGCAGATCATCGAGCTCGTCAGCGCCGATCCCGCGCTCACCGCCCGGGTGCTGGCCGTGCTGGGTCGCGCCGAGCACGGCGTTCGATCGAAGGCCGTTACGATCGAAAACGCCGTAAAAATGCTGGGTTTCGCGTCAATCCGCCAGATGACGCTGGCGCTGAAGGTGATGGAGGTCTTCGGCTCGACGGCGGCCGAACCGCAGGCGGAGGGCGGATTCGACCGGGGGGAATTCTGGAAGCACTGCCTGGCGGTCGCCTGCGCGGCGCGACGCATCGTGATGGCGCTGCCGAAACTCGGCGCGCCGGACGAGGCATTCGTCAACGGGCTGCTTCACGACCTCGGCAAGATCGCCATCGAGACCACGATGCCCAAGTCGTTCGATCGCATCGTTCGAACGGCCAACGAACAGCGGGCCGACATCGCCGACGTTGAGCGCGAGATGATCGGAGTCGATCACACCATCGTCGGCCATCGCCTCGCCGAAAAGTGGGGCCTGCCGCAGAAGCTCTCGGAGTGCATCTGGCTGCATCATCAGCATCCCGAAGGGCTTCCCGCATCGGTGGCGTCGGGCGGACATGTGCAGGTCGTGCAACTGGCCGACGCACTGGCGCGCGAGCAGCGTATCGGCTACTCGGGCAACCATCGGATCGCGAATTCGTCGCGAATCCTGGCGGGTCGCATCGGACTGCCGGAGTCGGAGCGGGTCAGGATCGTCGAATCACTAGTGGAAGAAATTGAAACACGGGCGGCATGGATCGGCGCCGATTCGCTCAATTCCCGCGAGGTCTATCTTCGCGCCCTGATGCAGACGACGGAGGAACTCACCGCGGCGAACATGGCTCTTCATGAGCGGAACCAGCGGCTTCAGCGGGAGCGCGAATACTTCGCCGGCTTGCAGGAGTTGAACCGCACGCTGACGCCGAAAATGTCGGTTCGCGAGGCGTGCGGCGCGGGGGCGGCCGTGTTGCGACGCGTGCTGGGTGTGACGGCCGTTCAGGTGAGCGTTGCGTCGGCCGACGGGCGCTGGGCGGAGTGGGGGCTGGCCGACGGGGCGGGAACCCAGTTAGGGCTCTCCGAAGAGTCAGGCGCCGGCGATGCGGAAGAAGCCGAAGGCGTGATCGATCTCGCCCGCGCGGGCATCTGGATCGCGCCGCCGCCTGCGGGCATGGCGAAGCGGGCGGATCGGCTGAGCGGCCGGCTCGGCGAAGGGCCGATCTGGCTCCTGCCGCTGGTTCACGAGCAGCGCTGGGTGGGCGGGGCGATCTTTCGCGAGAGTGCCGCGCGGGTGGCGAAGCTTCGCGCCGAGACGGCCGAGATCGAATCGCTCAGCGGCGCGGTCGGACTGGCCATCGCCCAAGCCCGGGCGCGCGAGTCGGCGGTCGCCTTGAGCGATGAACTCGCCGAGGTGAACCGGCGGCTCGGCACGGTCGAGAGCGAGCTGCTTCAGGCGCGAAATCTTGAGACGATCGTCACCCTCGCGGCCGGAGCGGCGCACGAATTGAACAACCCATTGGCGGTGATCGCCGGCCGCGCCCAGATGTTATCGCGCCGTGAAGACCGCCCGGAGGTCCGTGAATCTCTCGATGTTATCGCCCGCCAGGCCCACGGCTGTAGCGCGATTGTCACCGAGTTGATGACCTTCGCCCGGTCGGAAGAGCCCAGGCGGGCGGCGGTCGATCTGCGGCAGAGCGTCGAGGCGGTCGCGGCAGACTTGGCGAAGGCGGGATTATTGGCAGAGGGCAAGCTGCGGATCGAGATCGCGTCCGATACGCCGAAAGTGTGGTTCGACGGGGGGCATCTCGCGGGCATTCTGCGCGAGGTGCTTCGCAATTCGATCGAGGCGACGGACGGATCGAATCGCCGAATGGCCGTTAAGGCGGCGCCGGTTTCTACCGAAGAAATAGTCGTCCTTTCCGTGATCGACAACGGTCGCGGAATGGCGCCCGAAGTGCTCGACCGTGCGATGGAGCCGTTTTTCTCCAGCCGCCCGGCGGGCCGCGGACGCGGACTCGGGCTTGCCCGGGTGCAGCGATGGTTGCACCAGGGCGGCGGCCGGATACGGATCGACTCGGAGCCCGGAAAGGGGACCCGGGTCGAACTGCGGTTGCCGTCGGCAGGCCGATGATGGATCGCAACAGTCAACCGGGGGGTTCACGCGTTGAATCCAGGCGGCCCATGGATGGGGCGACAGTCAGGGGTGTCATCGGCGGGGCAGTCGCTTCGCCCGACGGCATCGCGACACCACGGGGGAGCGGACACATCCCCCGGCGCCGCCATCCACTTCAGCCGAGTGCTCTTCCCGGTCATCGTGACAGACAGGATGTCGAAACGGAGTGCCTGAGAAGGAAGCGCCACTATGCCACGCAAAGACATGCGGATTCTCGTCGTCGCTGAGGATGGACCCGACGCGGCGGAACTGATCTCAAACCTGGTCATGAACCTCGACGCGGATTTCGCGCACGTCGAATCGATCGACGACGCCCGCGATCTTCTCGATGAGCAGGAATTCGACGCCGTCATCGCGACGCAGAGCCTGGCCGACGGCAGCGGGTTCGATCTGATTGTGGGCGACGAGCCGATCGGCGCGCCGGTCGTGCTGATCGAAGACGAACTCGTCTCCGACCGGCTGGTCACGGCGCTTCGCTGCGGCGCGGCCGACGTGCTGCCGACGCCGATCGACTACGACTACCTCGTTCGCTGCGTGCGGCGCGTGGTGCGGCACCACAAGTCCGGCCGGCAGGAGGCGATCCGCGCCAAGCGGCTCCGACGGCTGTCGTCGCGGCTGGTGAAGGACCGCCGCGAGCTTCGCAAGCGGGTCGACCTGATCTGCAACGACATCGTGACGGCCTACCAGCGCCTTGCGGAGAAGGTCGTCGGCGTGATCGAACCGCAGGGCGGCGGCGGGTCGGATGAGTTTGATGCCGAGGATTTTTCGGTGAGGTTGAAGGACTGAGCTGGATGGTGGTCTTGTGTTGCTTGCAGACTTGCAGGCATTCAGCGTCGGCCGCCAGGAGTGTACCGATGGGTCACGTGAATTGAGTAACTCATTCAGTCCGACAAGTCCGCTGGAGCCAATTCCAAGTCCTTGAACTCGATGGTTTTGCCCCAGATTTCTCGCAGGTCAATCGACCGCTTCGCCACGTC
>CALLKH010000401.1 GCA_938008425.1 uncultured Planctomycetaceae bacterium
CCGTGATTCACGATGTGGCAGTGCCGAACCGTCAGTGCACGAAAGAATCAGAGCCACCCCGTCCCCGGGGCGATGACCCGTGATTCACGATGTGACGGCGCCGAACCGTCAGTGCACGAAAGAATCAGAGCCGCCCCGTCCCCGGGGCGGTCACCCGTGATTCACGATGTGGCAGTGCCGAACCGTCAGTGCACGAAAGAATCAGAGCCGCCCCGTCCCCGGAGCGGTGCCTCCGGTTGCACGTTGCGGCCGCGACCAACATTCCGATTGCGACAAACCCCGATCGCCACTACAAATATAGAGGCGGAGCAACGCTGCCGGAATCCATCGGCGGCCGATCGCCGCCATGAAGGGCGACACCATGAAACGGCAATTCCTGATTCGTTTATCGCTTTGCTGTATTGCGATCACCGGCCTCAGCCTCTTCGCCGCGATCGGCTGCAATTCCACCGACAGGACCGACGGCCCCGCCGACCGCGAGGCCAAGGCCGATCACATGACCGAAGACGACACCGCCCGCGCCGAGGCGATTCTCGACGAGCAGAAGAATGAAAACCAGCGCGGCGCCAAGCCCGCCGTCGGCCGCCAGCGCGACGGCACGCGCGTCGTGGACCAGCCGCGCGTCGGGCGACCGTGATCGTTGACCGGATGTCGGTGCCGATTGCCCCGCGTTGGTAATTGTTCATGTCGAAGCGCACGTCGATACCCCTGCTCCTCTGCATCGCCCTCGCAGGCGTCCTGCCCGCGATGGAATCGGCCCGCGCCCAGTCTTTCGACAACGCCGCGCTCGCCTCGCGGCTCACCGAGTTCGCCCGCACGCGTCAGTTCAACGCCGCGCAGTATGAATCGCTCTCGCGGCTCATCCCCTCGCCCAATGAACAGATCAACTGGCTCAGCAATTCCGCCGTGAACCGCAGCGAGGCCGGCGACCGCGAACTGGCCCGCGGCATCATCGCCCGCGCCGACGCCCGCGTGCAGACCTGGCGAACGCGCGGCGTCCCGCTCGATGAAGCCATCGAACAGGCCGTCGGCCAGCTCATCGCCACGCTCACGCCGATCTTCGAAGTCACCAACCCCTCGAAGCTGCTCGAGCGCCTCCGCCGCACGCGGCCCGAGGAGATCCAGAGCCTCGACGCCGTCGCGAAGTTCATTCTCTACGCCCGCGGCGTCGGCGAGCCGCTGCTTCCGGCCGAACCGGCCGCGCCGGACGATTTCGCCCGGTCGGCCGCCGAAGGCCTTGCCGCCGAAGCCAACACGCTGCCGACGATTTCAAAACTGCTCGACTGGTGGAATCGCGTCAATTCGGAGCCGGCGCCCACCGGCGGCCCCGACGACAGCCTTCGCCTCAGCACCGAGGTGGCTGCCGCACTGGTGGCACGGGCCCTCGGCCTCGACGGCGCGGACCGGCTCCGTCCGAACGATGACGCCTCCGAACACTGGGCGGCGTACGCCCAGACGCTCGAGCTTCACAACCTCTGGCGGTGGGCCACGCTCGCCCGCCTCCTCCAGGCCTCCACCGCGCTGACGGCCGACGACCGCCGCCTGGCCGCCATCGAGGGCAAGAAGTCGTGGGCCCTTCTCCAGCAGGTTTCGCCCAATGCATGGCCCGCCGTCTCGCGCTGGCTCGATCGCCTGGACCGCGAGGACAGCGGGGAACTTGAGATCCCCGGCCGCCTGCCGCTCTCCGTCGAATTTCGCGATCGCGGCCGCCAGCAGCGCGAGAGCTACGAGCAGCAGTTTCTCACGGCGCTGGGCCGCGGCGACAACGAAGGCGCGTTTCGATTCATGCAGCTCGCCAAGGCCGCCGATCTCACCCTGCTCGGCGCGGTTCCGCCGCCCGCCGGGGAATTGACCATCGAAACGCTCAAACGCTACTTCGGCCGGGCCGACAACGAGACGGGCGAAATCGTGCCGTCCGAGGTGCATCTCTACCTGGAAATCCTGGAGCTCACCTCGACCGCCGCCGGCCCCGGCAGGCTCTACGGCTTCGTGCTGCGCGACGAGACGACCGGCATGCTGCGGGGTGACAGGTACGTGACAGAGTGGATCCAGGGCGCCGACTCGCCGCAGGCCCTTGTGCAGCAGGCCGTGCAGTGGATGCCCGCCGGCTTCAAGGGCGGCCGCATGATCATCGCTCCCGACGGCCGCTGCCGCACCGCCGCCTGGCTCGACGCCGAGCCGCTGCTCACCGCCCGCGTCACCCCGACCGATCCGCGCAGCTGGATGGTCTATGCCCCCTCGGCCGCCGCGCTCCAGCAGAAGAGCCCGTGGGAAATCGACGCGGCCATCCGGGCGTGGAACCTCTCGATCGTTCGCTCCGGCGCGACGGCCGCGGGCGGCGCCGGTGCATCGGGCGCTGGAAGCGCCGGCACGGCGTTCACCCCCGCCCCGTTCACCGTCATCACCGATCGCCCCGGCGGCGCTCCTTTCGCCAAGGAAATCTCCCCGATCCGCAGCACCGAAACCCAGCTCACCGTCTTCCAGCTCGACAAGTCCTACAGCGTCCGCCTTCGCCAGAAGCCCCCCGGCAAGGACTGGAACTACTACCCGCAGCACCTGATCTCGATGAAAGACAAGGAAGCGGCCAGGACGCTCGCCGTGATCGTGTCACGGCCGTGACGCGAGTGTAGCGTCTGCGCGGTGGGTGGCCCGGGGTCGGTACTCCGACCCTGGGGGACTCGATTTTCTCTTGAACCTGTACACACCGCCTCACCGGAGCGGCCGTGCCAGCGTAGATTCGTTACGCCATCGCAACCACCCGCCCATCACCGCATTCCGGACAGATGGCCGACTCGTGCCCCTGCAAGTCGTAGTTGCACTCCTGGCATCGCCCCGTCGGATGCGCCCGAGTGCGCCGCCAGGTCCAGAAGAGAATCAGCCAGCCCAGCAATGCGGGCCAGACTAGGGGCAATCGGTACCCATTCCCAACGCCGGCCGGCACTGCGGGAACGCCAGGTCAAAAGTAACAGACTTTGATCGGCCCCGGCAAACTGCCCCCCCACTCCGCCGGGGCGGAGAAATCAGTGACGCCGAACCAAAGTCCGGTTCGGCGGAAGACCCGCCAAATCGGCAATGGCGTTTCATACAGTGAAATCGATCCTGCCGGAAGGATGACACCCTGAGCAGCCGCCTGCTCCTGAATAGTTCCCGTTCCCGAATCGATCCAGTGAACGTAGGGCGTCAGTTCCTCAGAGTACTTGCATTGTGGACCGCCTGGGAGTCCGACTAAAAATTGTCGAAGCAGGCAACCCTTGTTGTCCAGCCGCGTGCCGGCCACCCTCTCAAAATGAAATGAACCGTCGCCGATCGCAATGTTCGTCGTTGCGCCGATCCGAACGACAAAGAATAACACGCTCGCCAGCCAGATGGCCGTCAGGCCGCAGACGAGGCAGAGCGTCCCCCGTCGAATCAGTCGGTTCCTTCGTTGCCGCTTCATGCACTCGATCATATCACCCGCGAGTCGCTCAAGTCCACGTCAGTTTCCTTGAAGCCATTGGCCCGGTGCCTCTTCCCCGACCTCCGGGGACACGATCTCTCTTCGCGGGTGGCCTCTATGAGCAAGTCGTTGTCAAGCGGTTTCGGGATCGATCGCGGAGT
>CALLKH010000402.1 GCA_938008425.1 uncultured Planctomycetaceae bacterium
CATCCCGTCCCGAAGGGCGGGGTGGGGAACTGAGAAGGCACGATGCGGCTTCACCATGCACCTTCAGTCCCCCATCCCAGCTGACGCAAGGGATGGGGCACCCGGCTCTATCCCACCCCCGCTTGCGCAAGGGTGGGGCGCCCGGGCCGAGACTTTCTGTCACTGGTTGGAAACCAGTGACACAGCGACACAGGTTGGAAACCTGTGCCACAGGTGTGGCCTCTTGGGCGCCACGACACCAGGAGACTCAATTCACTGAGCCGGGCCCGGTGCGGCAACGTTGCTGCCGCCGCACCGGGGACCTTCAATCAACTCACGCCGACGTTTCCGTTCAACTCACGCCGGCTTGGGCCATCAGCCCTCGCCGACTTGAGCGATCAACTCGCGTCGGCATGAGCGATCAGCCCTCGCTGGCTGGAGCATTCAGCTCACGCCGTCGGCCGGACCAGGCTGCGCACCTGCTCCGACAGATCGCCGTTGCCGAAGACGAACGTCGCGTTCGCACCCGCAAGGATCTCCTGCAGAAGCTCAAGCTCCTTGAGGCGCGCGAGCGTCGGGTTCTCCGCCAGCAGCTTGGCGGTGTTCGCCTGGCTGCGGGCGGCCGCGGTCTCCTCGCGACGCCGGATCAGGTTCGCCTCGGCCTGTTTTTCGGCCGTGATGACCTGGTTCAGGATCGTCTTCATGTCGCCCGGCAGGATGATGTCGCGCAGACCCACCGACACGACGTTGACACCGAACTCCGCCGCGCGCTTCACGAGCGCCTCGCGAACCTCGTTGCCGATCGACTCCTTGTCGCGAAGCAGCTCGTCGAGCGGCCGAACGCCGACCGCCGCGCGCAGGGCGAGCTGCGCCTCGCGGTAGAGCGTCTGGCCGTTGTTCTCGACGTTCATGATCGCCGCGACCGGATCGGTGACCCGGTGCGTCACGACGAGATTCACGCGAAGCGTGACCTTGTCGCGCGTCATGATCTCCTGGCCGGCCACGTCGGCGACCTGCTCGCGCCGATCGACCGCCTTCCACGTCACCTTGCCGGCGCCGCGCCAGAAGACGTGGCTGCCCTCGCCGACGGTCGCGACGTGCCGGCCGTCGCGGAAGACGAGCACGGTCTCGTGAGCGTTGACTTCGACGCCTGCGAGGTGTTGGTTCGTTCCGGGCAGCGCGCAGATCGCCTCAAGCCGGGGGTGTTCGAACTTGAACGTCCCGATGTCGTGCGTCTCGACCGTCAGTTCGGCCGGCGTGCGCCACAGAGCGTGACGGCCGGGACCGAGCAGTGAATGGAGCTTGTCATCACGCCAGACGATCGCCCGCTCCTGGTCGCCCAGTTCGAGAATCATGAGCTCGTCACGAACATCGTCGTGCCGTGCGATGACGTCGAGCAGCGGGTGAACCAGGCGCGTTTCGAGGGTGTTCACGATCTGCACCTCGTGGCGCTTCCGGCTGATGAGGCGGCTCCAGAAGCGGTGTTTCCCCGGCTTCAGGATGCCCGCGAAGTCGCCGTGGCGGAAATGCAGGCCGCGCTCATGGATCTTGATTCGTACAGTCACGTTCATGTCGCACCTCCTTTCGGGTGCAGTGGGTCGGGCGGAACAACCGTTTGTTCCACGGGACCTTCGATTTTTCCGCCGGAAGCAATTTCGTCGGCGGTTGGATTCGCGGATGGCCCATACTCGATGGCGCAATTGTCTTGGCACCCGCGCTGTTGATTGCTTTCGCCCCTACGGGGCTTTATTTGCTCGGTCACCCTCACCCACGGCTTGCGCCGTGGGCTACAGTCTTTCGCCGCTGCCGCGGCTTCTTTCCTGCCGCCGCCGCGGCATTAATGCTTTCAATGTCGCGGTGTGGCGCCAGCCAATACCGCGGTTTCGTCTTTCACCGGGTGCCCTGTTCTCTCGGGTGCCCCATCCCGTCCCGAAGGGCGGGGTGGGGGACTGAGGTATCACGATGTAGTCCCCGACGTGTGCAGTCCGTCCCCCATCCCTGCTGGCGCAAGGGATGGGGCACCCGTCTGGCACTCTCAACAACTCAAATTCTCATTCGCCGAGTAGACTCGACGATTCATTTCAAACCTCCCGCAGGATCGGATTCGAGGAGCCATCACGCCTCCGACTTCGGCGGAATCCCGCGTCGGGCTCGGCGCGAATCGCACGGCTGCGACCGGCCGCGCCGCCTCCCCGCGGCTGCGACCGATCGAATGCTGCTTGCCGGCGCCGGGCCGACTGTCGAGATTTCAAAGCCGTCTGTCAGAGCGCCTTCGCGCGTCGCCCGAACTGGCGCGTTGCGCGTCGGCCGCCTGGTGGTTCGTCATCCTCCGATCCCGCGGGCCGTGCGATTTCTCGCGGTCTCTTCGTCCACAGCGAAGCGGGGATTTTTTTTTGCCCTTCCCCATCGGGCTGGCGGACAGAGCAGGACTTGCACCTGCAACCAACAGATTATCAGCCTGTTGCTCTTCTCTTGAGCTATCTGTCCGGCAAGCCATCTCCATTTCCGATGCCGTTTTCGGTACGCGCGTGGGCAAATCGCACCCGATGCCCGGCGCGCCGGCGGCTGAAGGCGGCTTACCAGTCTGGGCGTTCCGCGCGCGGAGTTTCCGAACGCGCCCTCGTGCCGATCGATCGATGTTCGAACCGGCGACAAGAGCGCGGAAGCTCCGCGCTGCGCGAGCACGCTTCTTGCCCTCGCGTCAGGAACGGTATTTCAATTTGACCTGGAGACGGCCCGACTCACCGAGGCGCAACAAAAAAGCCCCGGAGATTCGGAATCTCCGGGGCTGTCAAAGCGCACAAATCTGGCACTCGCTATCCCGGAGACTTTCCGATCCAGTCACTGTATTCGAATGTCGGCATTAACTGCGAAAGCACGTCATTCTCCGAGAAAAACAGGCTCTTTGGAGACAATTCCCCACACGGGGTGCGAGAAATATACAACGGTATTGATCAATGTCAAAGGAAAAGTTCAGGAAGTTTGACAATGACTTGTTCATAACGGCCACTCGGCCTGTCGGCGGCCGATGTCAGTTCGGATTTCGGAAAAACATCGCGGTCCACCAGTTCTGCGATGCGCCTTGCCGCACGCCGATCGTGCAGTGCGTCCACGGCGGCATCGTCTGCGCGCCCGTCACAGGGAGGGGCGCGTCGATCTGCGTGTGATGGCCCGGCGATCCGACCCAGGCATCGACGGCGCCCTGGGCTGTCTGATTGGGGTCGGTCGACGTGAAGAGGTTCTCCCCGACGAAGGGGTTGCCGCTGTGCGGGTCGATGGAGCCTTGCGGATCGTGTGTGATGCCCGCGTTCATGGCCCGCGTGGCCGGATCGGTGTTCGTGTTCGGATCGATGTGGGCGAAGAAGTTCCCGGTCTCCATCGCGACGCAGTGATCAAACGCGACCGGCTCGGCCGGTTGATACCACGTGAGCGCCGCTAGTCCTTTTCCCGTGCGGTGGGCGTTGATGGCGGCGAGCGCGTCGGTGGCCAGTTGCATCTCCGCCGCGGACATCATTCCGGGCGGCGTGCCGCCGTCGGGCGTCATCGTATTCGGGCAGCCGTTCATACCCGACGACGCGAACGCGAGCAGCAAGGCGCCCGCGGTGCAAAAAAGTCTGATCTTCATCCGCGCCCTCCATCATGGCGGGTGGTGGAGACTTGCCTGCTTTTCAATCCTGGGTTTGTGCCCTGGCCGTGTACGCCTGGTTATGACATCTTGCCCAGCACCGACTTGAATTCGGCGGCGTCGAAGGCTCGAAGCATGCAGGTCGACACGTTGCCCGACTTGGCCAGCCCCAGGACGAGTCCCGCGGTCGTGGTTTCGTCGGGCGCGCTGAAGATCATGAGCGCATCGTAGGCGCCTGTGGTCCAGAGCTGTGTCTCAATCTTGGCACCTGCCTTCTCCGCGGCCGCCCGGAACGCGGTGGCGCGATCAGGAGACTGGTTGACGTTGGCGAGGCCTTTGTCCGTGAATTTCATCAGGACGACGTATCTCGACATGGCTGGGTCCTCCATTTTCTGGGCGGTGAGAGGGGAGACTGTTTCGGAGATTTCAAACCGCCGGATGTGTACCCACCATTTTACCCGATTGATGGGCCGGGCTCAATGAAAATGCAGGAACGTCACAGGTTGGAAACCTGTGATCCGCCCACAGGTTGGAAACCCGTGCCACAGACTCACCGGCACCATACCCCGGCCAATCGCGTCCTTTCGATTCCCGGGCCGGCCCATTAACCTATCCTGTTGAAAGGTTGATTTGAATCTTTGCCCATTGAGGGGAGCGCCATGCCTGAATTCGTCCAGACCGCCGTCGCCGATCGCGTAGCCGTCGTCACCATCAATCGTCCGGAGCTGCACAACGCCTTCAACGAGGTCGTCATCACCGAACTCACCGCCGCCATGAACGCGGCCGGCGACGACCCCGATGTTCGCGTCGTCGTGCTTCGCACCGAGGGCAAGAGCTTCTGCGCGGGGGCCGACGTGAACTGGATGAAGCGGATGGTGGACTACTCCTTCGAGGAGAACGTTTCCGACGCGACCGACATGGCCGAGATGCTTCGGGCCATCCGGGAGTGCCATAAGCCCGTCATCGCACGGGTTCACGGGGCGGCGATCGGCGGTGGGGTGGGCCTCGCCGCCGCGTGCGATATCGCCGTGGCGGTTCAGTCGGCGATTTTCTGCCTCAGCGAGGTCAGGCTCGGCATCCTGCCCGCGGTCATCTCGCCCTATGTCATGGAAAAGATGGGCCCCGGCCCGATGCGGCGTTACGCGCTGACCGCCGAGAAGTTCGACGCGGCCGAAGCGCACCGGCTCGGGCTCATCTCGCACGTGGTGGGGGATGAAGCCGGCCTCGACGCGTGGATCGACAACACGGCGAAGGCGCTGATGGCCAACGGCCCCGAGGCGCTGGCCGCCTGCAAGAAGGTGCTGGCCGACGTGCAGGAGCGAAAGCGGTGGGGCGCGAAGCAGCGGCTGACGGTGAAGCGGATCTCGCGGCGCCGCGTGTCGGAGGAGGGGCAGGACGGGTTGAAGGCGTTTCTTGAGAAGCGCAAGCCGGGGTGGGTGAGGGAGTGAACGGGCGGCTCGTCTGGATGTTGCCTTAACCCGAACTCAGACGCCGGGTGATGTTTCCAGTCTGCACTGGTGGTCATCAAGGGCAAATCCGTGGAATCACTCGCCAACTGCCTGGAGCGCCGCCGCGGCTGGGTGATGTTCGCGGCCGTCGCGATCACGCTGCTGGCCTTCTACGGCGGCTCGCGGCTCACCGTGGATGATGTTCCGCGAAACCTCTTCGTCAGCGACGACGACGAGTCGGCCGCCCTCGAGGAGATCTACAAGCAGTTCGGCGCCGACGACAACGACTGCGTCTTCGTGGTCGAATCCGAAGACCTGTTCACGCCGCGTTCGATCTCAGCCTTGCGCCATCTCATCGACGCCGCGCGGCGCGTCGAGGGCGTCGAAACGGTCTTCAGTATCGCCGACGCTGTCATCTTCCCCGCCGATGGTCCGCCGCATTCACTACTCCCGCCGAACGATGCACCGCCCGCCGCCTACGACGCCGCGCGGCGCGAGGGAATCGCACATCCGCTCATCGGCGGTCAGCTCCTGTCGGAAGACGGCCGCACGACGCTGGTCGTCGCCCGCATGGACGGCCATCGAATTTCGATCGGCGAAATGGCCCCGGTCGTTGCCGGGCTGCGCGGGGTGCTACACGAGACGGTGTCCCATACCGACCTGAAAATACGCCTGACCGGCATTCCCATCATCCGCGTCGAAATCTACGACCTGATCCCGCGCGAGCAGGCGAAGTTTATGATGGTCGGCGCGCTTCTCGGCATGCTCGCGGGCTACGCCATGCTGCGGCGATGGTCCGCGCTTTTTCTGGTCTCATTCGCGGGCGTGAGCGGGGCGATCTGGACCTTCGGCGCCATGGGGCTCGTCGGCGAGCCCGTCAATCTTCTCAACAGCATCCTGCCTTCGCTGGTCATGACGATCGGCTTCACCGATGCGGTTCACCTGCTCTATGACTTCACCCAGTCGCGACGCGCGGGAGTGGGGCAGCGGGAATCGGCGGTGACAACGATCAGGCATCTGGGGCCCGCGTGCGCGCTGACCTCGCTCACCACCGCGATCGGTTTCGGATCGCTCGCCGTGGCGGGCGTGCCGATCATTCGACGGCTCGGGATCACTTGCGCGGGCGGTGTGACGTTGACGCTGGCAGCGGTCCTGATCCTCGTGCCGCTCCTGGCGGGGACCCGCTGGGCGGCGCGGATGCACGATCGGCCGCCGTCTCGAATCGGTCGAATGCTGTCGGGTCCGGCCGTGGCGGTGATGCGATGGATCATCGGCCGCCCGCGGCTGGTCAGTCTTGCGGGCGTCGCCGTCACGGCGCTGCTGGTGATGTCGGCGGTGCGTTTGACGCCGAACAGTTCGATGCGAGAATCGCTGCCCTCAGGCATGGATTCGTCCACGGCGCTGCTGCACTGCGACGAGGTGTTCGGTGGTGTCTCGACGGCTTCGGTGCTCGTCGAATGGCGAGAGGGCTTGACCGTCGGTTCTCCCGAGGTGCTCGCCGCGATCACCGAGGTTGAGAAGGCGCTCGTGGCGACGCCGCGATTTCATCATCCGATGTCGGTGCTGAATCTGCTTCATTCGCTGCCGGGCCCGGGGCAGACGCCGGCCGATCGCGTGCCGCTCCTGGCCGTCGTACCGAGGGACCTGCGGGAGCGCTTGGTGCGGGATGATCTGCGACGGGCGCTGGTGACGGCGCGCGTGCCCGACGACGGAACGGCGTTGATGGAGCCGGCGGTCAACACCCTCGCGGAGCGCCTGTCGTCGATCGACGCCGCACATCCCGGCGTGACGACGCGACTGACGGGGATTCCGATCCTCGCGACACGCCAGCTCAACCGGATGATCCGCGAACTCGCCGAGAGCCTGTCGATTGCGGCGATCGCCATCTTTGGTGTCATGACGATGGCCCTGCGGTCAATACGGCTCGGGCTGCTGAGCGTGCTGCCCAACGTGTTCCCGCTGGCGATGACGGCGGCGGTGGTGGTCTGGCTCGGCCGTCACCTCGAGCTCACCAGCGTGATCGTGTTCAGCGTCTGCCTGGGAATCGCCGTGGACGACACGATTCATTTTGTGATGCGATACCGTCGCGAACTGGCGGTGGACGGCGATGTTAACGAGGCGATCATCCGGGCCTTTCGGGCCGTGGGGCGGGCGCTGGTCACCACGACGGCCGTGCTGGTGTGCGGCTTCGGCGCGGTGCTGCTCAGCGCGATGCCGACGCTGCGGCTCTTCGCCGGGCTGGCGTGCGTCGCATTTGCGTCGGCGCTGGTGGGGGACCTCCTGATTCTTCCGGCACTGCTGGCGTGGCTGGGGCCGAGGGGGAAGCAGAAGCCGGGTCAACGTCTTGTTACGAATGCCGTGTAGGGAGCGAAAGGGCGTTAGATATTCCGGCCTTCATTCGATCCTGCCGTGGATATGGCACCTTAATGACCAAGTCCCGTCGGACTGTGCCGCAGGCTGGATCGCTTGGCCCCCTCTGGAGCTGACACTCTCATTTCCGGCGCTGTTGCTTGCACTTCCGATATTCACGACAGACACATTTCGATGAGAATTCTGGTACAATACGGTCATTACATATTGTTGCGGCTTCTTTGCGCGGCTGAACGAAATGGCATGCCGAGTCGCCTGTCCGCTTAGCGGTGTAGTTATGACGGCGGTCGCGATTCTTGTCGGTTCGTCACCTTGAAATGTTGTAAATTTCCATCACTCGTCGAGCATCGTAAGTCAGGGCGTCCTGATCATGAACCCGGAACTGTTCCAACGCGCCAAATCAGTCTTTCTCGGGGCCTGCGATCTTGATCCGGAGGAACGCACCCGGTTTATCGATCGCGCCTGCGGGGGCGATGCCGAGCTTCGGTCCGCGGTTGAGGCGCTTCTCGATGCCGATGACGATCCGGTCGAACTCAGTCGCGATGTCGCGCTCCATCAGAACCTCGATTCAATCCTTCGGCCGGCCGCCGCATCCTCCGGGCCCGGCGGTATTCCCGAACACATCGGCGAATTTCGAATCATTCGACGGATCGGCGAAGGGGGTATGGGCACCGTCTTCGAGGCCGAGCAGTCGTCGCCGCGGCGCACCGTCGCACTCAAGATGATCCGGCCGGACTTCGGCGGGCGCGAACTGGTCAAGCGCTTCCAGCGTGAGATCGATCTGCTCGGCCAGCTCGATCATCCCGGCATCGCCCGAATATTCCAGGCGGGCACCGCCGAGACACCGCTCGGTCGACGGCCGTACTTCACGATGGAACTGGTCCACGGCAAGACGCTGACCCGGTATGCCGTCTCCGAGAACCTCTCCCCGCGCGACCGCATCAAGCTGTTCGCGATCATCTGCGACTCGGTTCACTACGCCCACATGCGCGGCGTGGTGCATCGCGATCTCAAGCCCGGCAACATTCTCGTGAAGGAAAGCGGCCGGCCGGTCGTACTGGACTTTGGCGTTGCCCGTGCCACGCGATCGGACATCCAGGCGACAACGCTGACGCTCAACGCCGGCCAGATCGTCGGGACGCTCGCGTACATGAGCCCCGAGCAGGCAGACGGGTTCGCCGACGGCATCGACGCGCGCTCCGATGTCTATGCGCTGGGCGTCATTCTCTACGAACTGCTGATCAACAGGCTTCCCTACGCCTTGCAGGGCAAGTCGATCGCGGATGCCGCACTGATGATCCGGGACACCGAACCGGCGCGGCTGAGCAGCGTCGATCGCGCCCTCCGCGGCGACCTCGAAACCATCGTGCTGAAGGCGATGGAGAAGGACCCGAGCCGTCGTTACGACTCGGCGGCGGCACTGGCGCAGGACCTCCGGCGATATCTTGCCGATGAGCCGATTGTCGCCCGTCCGCCTTCCACCTTCTACGAACTGCGGAAATTTACGAAGCGCAACCGTGCGTTGGTCGCGACGGCCACACTGGCGACGGTCGCGCTCATCGCGGCCGCGACCTATGCCGTTTCAAAGGCGGTTTCCGCGACTGAGGCGTGGCGTGCGACGCAGATCGAGGCAAGTCGGGCGCAGACGGCCGTTGAGTTCTTGAGTGATTTGCTGGCATCGGCCGATCCCAATCGTGCGCAGGGTGAGGAGGTCACCGTTCGCAATGTGCTCGACATCGCGAACGACAAGATTCAAGGTGGCCATCTCGACGATCAACCGGAAACGCTGGCGCAGCTTCACACCACCATCGGCCGCAGTTACCTCGCGCTCGGCTTATACGAACAGGGACTGAAGAATTACGAAGCCGCGCTCGACCTGAACCGGCGGAGCCGGGAAGAGTCGCACCCGGCGATCGCGGATTCGCTCGATCGCGTGGCCAGCGCGCTGACACACCTCAATCGATTCGGTGATGCGAAGCGACTTTACCGCGAGGCCGAGCACATCCGGCAGCAGTCCGAAACGCGGCCTCAGTCGCTCGGCCCCGCCTGGCCTCACGGGCTTGCGCACCTGCTCTTTATGACTGGAGAGTACGAAGAGTCCGAGGCGCGGTACCGCAGCGCGATTGAGCGCTGTCGCGCCCGCAATGAGCCGGAAAAGCTGGCGCAGGCGTTGTCGGGCGCCGGCGCAGTGGCCGAGGCACAGGGGCGATACATCGACGCGATCGCTGCGCACAAAGAATCGGTTGCGATCTACGAGACGCTCTTCGGTGAGAAGAACACCAATCTGGCGAACACGCTGAACAATCTCGGCAACGCGCTCGAGGCGGCGGGGGAGTACGAGGAGGCGGCAGAGACGCATCGCCGGGCGCTGGCCATCCGGCGCGAGATGCTTCAATCCGAACATCCGGACATCGCCCTCTCGTACAGCAACCTCGCCCTCGTGCTTTTGAATCTCGGAAGAGCGGCGGAATCCGAATCGATGAGCCGCGAGGCGTATCGGTTGCGAGATCCGGTGTTGCCCGAAGTCCACCACTCCCGGGCGGCGACGTTGAACAATCTCGCAAAGGCCGTTCAGGCCCAGGATCGCTTCGACGAGGCGCTTGAACTGTTTGACCAGGCGGTCCATCAGGCGGAAAAATCAGTGCCTGAAGGCCATCTCTTGATCCTGGTGCTTCGCGCTAATCGGGCGACCTGCTGGGGAGACCTGGGCAGATTTGAAGACGCTGAGCGTGAGCTGACTCGCTGCCACGCGCAACTGGCCGAAACCATAGGGCTGGATCACCGGCGGACGCGGAATATCGCACAGGACCTGATCGAACTCTATGAAAACAACAACCGGCCCGAGCAGGCACGCGAGTGGATGGCGAAACTGGAAACGTAGTCTTGATCGTCGTGCGGATGCGCTTCGGGCGATCGGCCGATCACCCCGCATTTTTGAGCGCCCGCGTGATCAGGGCCCTGGCCGTTCGCCAGTCGCCCTTCACGACCGTCTCGGAAACGCCGAGCTCCATCGCCGTCTCTTCAATGGTCAAGCCGCCGTAGAACCGCAGTTCCACCACCTGCACCATTCTCTCATCGAGCTTCCTGACTTCCTTGAGCGCCTCCTCCAGTTCGAGGATTTCCACGCCGCGCTCCGGCGCCGCGAACAGGTCGGTCGCGAATGACATTCGGTTGAAATCACCCCCGCGCTTGGCGGCGGCGTGGCCACGGGCATGCTCGATCAGGAGCTGCCGCATGATCCGCGCCGCGAGCGCGCGGAAGTGCGCCGCGTTGCGGGCGTTCAGGTCCGCGCCCTTTTTGATGCGCATGTATGCTTCGTGAACCAGCGCCGTGGGCTGGAGCGTGTGATCGGGCCGCTCCCGCCGCAGATAGGTCTCCGCGAGCGACCGCAATTCGTCGTATACCCGCTCGAAGAGTGAATCGGGATCGCCGCCGATTTCAGCAGTGATCGAGACCAGCGCGGTCCGCACCCGGCTTCGTAGTTCATCGGTCATACCCCTTTAATGTACTCAAATCCGCGATTCGGCAACAACCCGGGACAATCTTGGAAAAAATCCGACTACTTCAGCCGGTTTTCTCACAGTCCCTGATGAGGACGCCCAATTCCATCCGAAGATCGCGCGTCCGGATCAGAGGCAATCTCGCGCCTGTGTTCGCGAGCCTGAATGTGAGGTGTCAAGATGAATCGAAAGTCCACCCGTCGAATGAACCCTATTGCCGTCGGGCCCACTGTAGTCATTCTGCTGACGGCCCTGGTGCCGATGGTCGGCTGCCCGCCGACTCTTCTCGATCGACTCGACGAGATCCTCGGAACGGAGCTGAATCCGCCCATCATCACGTCGATTACGCCAAACTCCGGCAGCGCGGCCGGCGGCACGGCGGTCACCATTCGCGGCGTGAACTTCGAAATCGGCACCGGTGTGCTCTTCGGTTCGACCTCCGCCAAGTCGGTCAATCGGGTGAACAGCAACTTGCTGGAGGTCGTCACGCCGGCCGGTGCACCCGGCCCGGTCACCGTCACGGTCGTCTCCGGCGACAAGCAGTCGGCCATTTTCGAGTCGGGCTTCAGCTTTGATGACGACGCGGCGGCATCCGATGCGCCATCCGTCACGCTGATCGAGCCCGATCGGGCGCCGATACTCGGCGGAACGCGGGTGACCATCACCGGCGAAGGATTTGAACAGGGGACGCAGGTGATCTTCGGCGGCTTTCTCGGCGCTGATGCCGAAATGATCAGTGATCGACAGCTTCGAGTGATCGCTCCCGCGCAGGCGTCCGGCATGGTGGACGTCATGATTCGCCGACCGGATGGTCGAACCGTCGTCATGGACGACGCATTCGAGTTTGTTGAGATCGCCAATGCGGATTCGGAGATCATTCGACAACTCGAAACCCGATTCCCCGGCGGGCCGCGCGTCGTCAGCGCCGTGGCCACCAGCAACACGAGCATCCAGGTCACTTTCAGTGAACCGGTGTCCCAATCGGCTCTAAATCACGACAACTACAGCATGGTCATTCCCGAGGGCGGCGTGCTGCTTCTCGACCCCGCGGTGGCACTGCGGTTGTCGGTCGATCAGACCGTCGTTTTCCTGACCACGCTCGGCATGAGCGGCGAGCGGTATCAGTTGACCGTGTCAGCCATCCAGGATCTCGCGGGCCATTCGCTCGCGGCGCCGGATATTCTTGTCAATCCGACGCAGACCGAATTCACGGGAATTCCACCGGCGTTGGTGGGCGATCAGAAGGACACCGACGGCGACGGCTTCGCCGACTGGTTCGAAATGCTCGGCTGGTCGGTCAACATTGAGCTTGCCAACGGCGTTCGCACACAGGCCCACGTCACGAGCAATCCGTTTGATCCCGACACCGACGGCGACGGCGTGAACGACAGCGTCGAGAACGCCTACTCGCTCGATCCGCGCACGGACGACACCGATGCGGACCTCGTCAGCGATGCCGACGAGTTGAACGTGTATCTGAGCAATCCGGCCGATCAGGACACGGATGATGACGGCTTCTCTGATTCGCTGGAACTGTTCTACAAGACGTCGCCCACGCTGGCCGACACCGACGGCGATCAGCTCGACGACCGCGAGGAACTGGTCATTCGCAATCGCAACCCGCGCCTTGCAGACCTGCCGATCCCCCAGATTGTCATTGGCGAATCCAACATCGAGGTCGATGAGCGCTTCACCTACACGGATGAAATGGGCGTGCAGCAGAGCACTGAAGCCAGTTCATCGTTTTCGCTTACGCAGTCGGAATCGACGGGATTCTCGAAGAGCGACACCCGTTCGAACGAGGCCACCGACAGCCGCAGCCAGCAGATCAAGGTCGGCGGCGAAGGCGTTATCGGCGGCGATGGCAAGCCGGGCATCAAGATCGGCGGCGAGGCGTCGTTCGGTTTCGGCCAGCAGTCCGGCCGCGGCTACTCGAGCACGATCTCCGAGGAATCGAGCAGGACGACGCAGCAGCAGTACTCG
Source organism: uncultured Planctomycetaceae bacterium (assembly GCA_938008425.1). Classification (GTDB taxonomy): domain Bacteria; phylum Planctomycetota; class Phycisphaerae; order UBA1845; family UTPLA1; genus JADJRI01. The sequence continues at coordinate 12,906 of CALLKH010000402.1, forward strand.
GAAGCGCTGTCGCAGGCGCTCTCGATCAGTGAGCGGCAGTCGGTCACGCGCACGGTCGATGCGGCACGCGTCACGGTCGATCTGTCGATCGCCAACGCCGGCGGCATCGCATTCACGATTCGCAATCTCGAAGTGTCGGCCCGCGTGAAGGATCCGAACTCGCGCGATCGCTTCGTGCCGATGGCCACGTTGCTGCCGTCATCGGGCAACAACGAATACAACCTCGGCCCCACGGGCTCGCAGCGGGGCCCCTTCATCTTCGAGAACTCGGAGATCTTCCCGAACCTGGCGCAGAGCCTGCTCCGCGAGCCCCGCGCGATCATCTTCGACATCGCCAACTTCGACATCGAAGACGAGTTCGGCCGCAACTTCGCGTACACGGCGGAAGAGATCAACGACCTCACCGCCGAACTCTCCATCGATTTCGGCGACGGGAGTGTGGAGCTGTATCGCGTCGCAACGGCGAGCACCTTCAATGCCAGCGGTATTGCCAATGGAATCACGATGCGCGAGGCGCTCACCGGAATCCTGGGATTCTCGGAGGTCAACGACGAAGATACCCTTCCGGCCGGCGCCGACTTGAACAACCCGGCCATTCGCGATTCGTTCGGCACGAACATTGGTCGCAACGGCGAGCAGATTCTCACCCGCATTCGCAGCGTGCAGACCGAGTTTGATACGCTTGATCCCGCAGCGAAATTCTGGGTGGTACTGTCCAATGCGGATATTCCGGATGATCTCGACTTCGGCGATCTCGTCCTGAAGCCCGGCGACTCCTATCGATTCTGGTACGTGCAGGATGCCGACGACGACGGTCTCTTCGCCCGCGAGGAATTCCTGGCCGGGTGTTCGGACTCGCTCGTCGACACCGATGGCGACGGCATCAGCGACTTCGATGAAGTTCGGACCGGCTGGCTCACCGCCATTCCCGGCAACAACCGGCGCGTTTATTCCCATCCGGGCCTGGCCGACACGGACGGCGATCAGATTCCAGACGATCTCGAACGCCGGCTCGGATCGGATCCGCGCAGCGCGGACACCGACGGCGACGGGCTCGATGATCGCATCGAGGTTCTTGGCTACAACGTTGTTCTTCTCGACAGCGACAACGATCCGCTCAACGACGTCGAGGTGATCGTCGCGCCGTACTCGGATGCCGCGATCATTGAACCGCGCAGCAGTGGAGACGGCGTCGCTTCGACCGTCGCGAATCCGGATTCAGATGACGTTCAGATCATCGCTGTCGGCGATCCCGCCGGTCCGGGTGACGTCATCATCGGACCTGGCCTCGACGGCATCATCGACACTGTGCCGGAAGGCGACGAATTCCGGTCCACCACGGGACAGAAGATCTTCGCGACCGAAAACGGCACTGCGTTGACCGTGGCCGACGCGGCCTCGGATGACATCCAGGAGATCATGGTCGGCGATCCGGTGGTGCAGGGTGATGTCGTGGTGTCGGCCGGCCCCGACGGCGAACTCCAGACGATCCCGCAGGGAAGCGAACAGGTACGCTCCGCGCACCGCGCGCAATTCGCCTCTGATCCGGCGCTTGGCGATACCGACGCCGACGGACTGGTCGATGGCCGTGAGGAATTCCTCGGCAGCCGGCCGAATACGCGCGATGCGGATTCCGTGTTGGACTCCGATTTCGACGGTCTGACCAATCAGCAGGAACTCGACGGATGGCGGATCGACGGCACCGGCCCGCTCGTTTTCTCCGATCCCAACGACGCGGACTCCGATAACGATACGCTTCCGGACGTGCTCGAATGGGCGATCTTCACCAATCCCGTCGCCCGGGACACCGATCAGGACGGATTGAACGATGCGGTGGAGTTCGACATCACCGATCCGAACGGCTATTTCGACACCGATCGAATCGACGTGGCGCTGGTCCGCTGCGCCGACGGCCCGCACTGCGTGTACACGCCGAATGCGTCGCCCGTGGGAACCGATCCCACCGACGCCGATACGGACAACGATCTGCTCAATGACGGCGCCGAGGTCAATGGCTGGATGGTCACAGTCTTCGGGGAATCTCCGCGGATGGTCGCTCCCGATCCGTTCATAACCGACACGGACAATGACGGCCTCAGCGACAGGGCAGAGTTCCTTGGATTTGATTCCATCGCCCCGACAAGCGGTTCGGATTCGAACGATGCCAGCGATCCGACCCAGCCCGACACCGACGGCGACGGCGTGACCGACAAGATCGAAAAGGACCAGAACGTGAGTTCCGGCGTCATCGGACCGATGCGGCGAAGCGCCGTTCGCAGGGACCAGATGCTGCGGGTTGAGTTTTATCGATTCCTCGTTGAACTCGACGGCGAGGCCGGCCGGGGCGAATGGGACGTCAGCTTCTCCGTTGAGACCCAGGACGGCGTCAACCGCGAGCTGTTCAACGACGGCGGCTATGACAATGTCACCGAGGACTGCGGGTCGTCGGGAAGTTCCGGCGCGTGCTATGAGTATGACGACGACTGCGGGCAGAACGTCCTGGTGATTGGCGATATGGAAAGCATCTTCATCGATTCCGGCTTCGGCCGAAAGGTGGTCCTGCGAGAGGGCGACATCGTCCGTGTCCGATCGTGGGTGACTGAGAAGGATGGCAGCTGCAGCGATGACGGCGGCAGCGGACTGCCTCACAGCGACTCCGCCATTCTGACCGGCCTGGAGCCTTCGCCCATCAACAATCAGTTCGATTATTTCAGCATGGAAGGCAATGACCTTCGGTTTTCCGTGTTCTATCGCGTGTTGATCATCACCAACTGATCGTGGACTCGAGGTGTATCATGCAGGCTTTCCGACTCACATGGTTGACGATTCTCGCGGCGGCAGCAACCGGATGCCGGACGGATGTTACGTTCGTCGCGCCCCAGGCGGGCGCGGCGGACGTGGCGGCGGCCGGTGAACTCGCCGACGTTGCAGCGGATCGCGATGTGGAGGCCCCGTTGGACGATTGCTCGCGGTACGTCTCGCGTGCGGACGGTTCCCTGGTCTGCCTCGACGACATTCTCCCGGCGCTCCTGGAAGAAAATCCCCGCGACAACGACGGCGACGGCGTTCCGAACATCAACGACGACGACATCGACGGCGACGGCATTCCCAACGGATACGACCTCGACGTCGACGGCGACGGAGAGCCGAACAGCTTTGATGAGGATATCGACGACGACGGCGTGCCCAACGCGATCGACGTCGACATCGACGGCGATTTTCTTCGAAATCGCTGGGACCTCGATATGGACGGCGACCTGCTCTACAACCCGCACGATCCGGACGCCGACGGCGATGGACGACTCAAGTTCCCGGCGATCATCGACTCCGAGTGCGGCCCCGTTGAGTTATTCAACGATCCGGAAGTGTGCAAGCAGGAATGTACGCCATCAAGCTCCGACGGGCCGGCGGGCGCGGGTGGCGCCGGGAACGGTGACGGCGGTGCCGGGAGCGGCGATGGCGCGGCCGGTGGGAGTGGAAGCTCGGGCAAGGAGGACGAGTGTGAGGACAAGGGCGCCGAGACGACCGCCGCCCGGCCCGATGCGCCCGGTCAAAACGTCACGCCCGGCGATGCGCCGACCGTCGATGCACCGGCTGCGGGCGACGCGCCCGCCGAACCGACGCCGACCGAAATCGATCTTCTCGAAAACGCACTGGAGGAGGAGCTGCCCGGGGGCGACACGGTGACGGAGGAAATCCGCGAGGCTTATCCCGAGGCAACGGAGGGCGATGTCCTCGACGCCGTCGCTGCCCAGCGCGAGGAAGCCGTCGCCGCAGGCGAATCCGGCGACGCGGGCGGCCTGGCCGATCCGATCTCAGAGTCTGCGGCGCGCGAGTTCTCGATGCGCCGCGATTCGCTCATCGGGCTGGCGGCGCTGGGTGTCGATCTCGATGAGGCGGTCGATACGACCGAGCGCTTTGCCGCGGCAGTGACTGCCATGAATGCGACACTTCAGGACCTGGTGACCACGGTGCAGGAGATCGATGCGAATCTCCCGGGCAGCCCGCATCAGGATGACGGCCGTCTGGCGGTGGCGCTGATGGACACCGCAGTCACCGTCGAGATTCCCGCTGCCGAGGTGCCGGAAGCGATCGCGCCGACGGCGCAGGCCGCCGAGATTCTCGGGGGCGGGGACGTGACCGAGTCGGTGTGGCAGATTGTCGTGAATCAGGTCGCGGACTATCAAAGGGAAGACGGTGGCTTTGACTTCTCGCTCCCCAAGGTCGCGCTGGCCGTCGAGCGCGTCTCGACGCTGCTCGACGATCCGACGCTGGAGGTGGTCAACGAATCCGTCGCCAACGTCCTCGCGGCCGCCGCAGAGGAACAGCTGTCGGACCCGCTGGCCGTCGTGATGAAGCTGGAGCAGTTGGCCGACACGGACCCCAATTTCGACATCTCCGACGGCATCAACGCTGAAGAGGCTGAACGCGGGGCCACCGAGGTTGCGAACGAGGCGTGAGTGATGGAGTCTTCAATCGCGCCCGATAGGATTCGAACCTACGACCTACGGTTTAGGAAACCGTTGCT
>CALLKH010000403.1 GCA_938008425.1 uncultured Planctomycetaceae bacterium
GTGTCCGTCGCCGTCAGTGTGACGAGCGTTTCTCCGCCCGAGAGTTCGGTGCCGGGCGGCGGCGTCTGCGTGATGGTCAAATCGTCCGACGAGTCACAGTTGTCGGTGGCCACGGGTCCCTCGTTGACGGTGTAGTCATCGAGAATGTGGACGCAGAGCTGCGGGAAGACAGAGAAGTCCTCGGGGCAAATCACGAATACCGGCGGCGTCTCGTCGCCAAGTTGCTCACAACTGCAACCCTCTTCATTCACCGGCGTCTCGGCCGGCGTATCAGGACAGAGGTCGCTGCAGTCGGGCACGCCGTCGCCATCGGCGTCGTCTTCGCAGGTGGTGTCGTCGCCCCGGTAGTTTCCTTCAAAGTTCTGACACGCGGCCTGGGAGAGAATCTGGCAGGTGCCGTCGAAGCAGCAGGCGCCGGTTCGCGGGCAGGACGAGCCTTCCGGGATGTCCAGAATGCACAATCCGATGGGGCCGTTCAACACGCCCGAGTCAACAACGCGCTCGATGGTCACCGCGCCGGTGCCGAGATTCACGCTGCCGAGCAGAATGTCGTAGCCGTTCACCGCCTGATTCCACTGGGAGAAAATGTGGTAATAGGTGTTGTTGTAGAAATCACCGCCGGCGGTCGTGGACGGCTGGCCGGTCGATCCGATGAGCGTGGTCAGCGGGTCGGGTCCGTTGAGCAGTTGCCAGTCGATCGATCGAAGCTTGGGATCGACACCGGTGTCGATGCCGTAGAGGGTGTTGGTGGCCGGGTCAAATGCACTGGATTCGGCCCGGGCCTGCATGTTGCCGGTCGCACCCACCAACGTGACGGTCTGAGCATTGATGTCAACCGTCGCCAGCGCGTGAAATGGCGAGGGATCGATGGTTTGTACGACGTAAAGCGTATTACCGATGAACGTCATCGACGAGACGAACTGGGTGATGAAATCGCCTCGCTCGACCAGCGTGGGAATGCCGCACGGGTCATCGAGCGTGTAGAGCTCCTTGAACCCATCGTCATCAAGATCGGTTCGGCCGACGAGCCAGATCACGCCGTTGGGATCGATGGCCATCGCGGCGAACTTGTCGGCGAGCTGGAAAGTCTCCGGCGGATCAGTCATGTTGAATCGATAGAGAATGGTTCCGCGCGTGGAGAAGAACATCGGCTCGGCGATTGCGGCCGAGGTCGTCAGCATGGCACATCCCAAAACGCCGGCCAGCAGTACGCCGCGATAAGCTTTGTTCTTCATCGTGATCCCCTTCATCGTTTGCCCTTCCACCATCATCGTGAATCGATCCCCCGATCGATCAATTCTCAGTCAGATAATCCCGTTGACCGGAGTTATCGTTGCCAACGTCAAAGGCGACCAGCGCCGGCGTCGCCGTGGCATCGCTTAGGGACGATATTCCGGGCGTGCGGGAAGTCTCAATCTCTTCAATCCATCATCGCCTTGTGAATGATCGCGATCTGTGTTCGTTCCGTATTCGGGATCGCCGACATCGTCGCGAGCGCCCGAGAGGAGATGTGCGAGACTCAGGCTCCGCCGGCAATTCGGGGCCGACTTATTTCTCATTCCGTGTGACGTGAGTGCGCCTCCTCAAGTCATTATTGAACGGCTGAGTGCGGAGAGTCTACCGCCGAAAATGTGGGTCGCAATCGGATTCTTGGACGTTGCAGTCAATCGAGTGTGTCGTTTGTGACATCAGCGTGGCGCTTTCCGCCGGCAGAGATCGAGAACTCGACTGCCGCAGATCGGACCATCAGCTCCACAGGCATCGATGATCCGGATCGCCCCAAGAATTCTGACAGGATCAACCCTTTGACATATCGGAGCTTATCAGAGGAGCGTGACTTGTCAGATCGCGACCGCCGCGCCCCGGGCATGCGTCTGTTGCCAGGCGAGCAGTGAAACGAGCGCCCACAGGCAGAAGTTGTGATCCGCGCGGCCGCGGGCGTGATCGGCCAGCATGGCCAGCGCCCCCTCGCGGCTCAGCAGGGGGCCGAAAAAACACCGGTCGGCATGGATCAGGTCCACCGCCATTTTTCGGAGCGGTCCGCGAAGCCATGGACCGACGGGCACCTCAAAGCCCTTCTTCGGCCGGTTGTGGAGCATCGTCGGCAGTTGATCCCTGAACGACTCAATCAGCAGATGCTTCTTTCGCCAGCCGCTCAGCTTCCAGCGCCAGTCCATCGGGATGACCGCATCGACGAGCCTGAAGTCCAGGAATGGCGAGCGAACCTCAAGGCCGTGTGCCATCGACATGAGGTCGACCTTGGTCAGCATGTCGTCGGGCAGCGAGAGTTGCCATTCCGTTCGCAAATGGCAATTGAGGTCATCCGATTCCTTCGGATCGCCCCGATATTTCCACAGCAGTTCCGCCACTGAGCGGATCGCCGCCGGCGCATCCGCCGGGTTCTCAAGCAGCCGGGCGAACGTGCGATCATCCGAGGTGCGCATCCAGTTTGCATGACGCAGACGCCGATCGGGATCGACCGATCGCAGCGCACGCTTGGCCATGCTGACCTTCGCGCCAAGGCGCGTCTCCCGCCGTGCCGGCAGACGCTCGATAATCGCCCGGAACGGACGATAGAGGGGCGAGCGGATCAGCCCTCTGAACCTTTCGAGAAGTGTTGCCGCGGCGTATCGGTTGTAACCTGCGAAAAGCTCATCGGCGCCGTCACCGCTCAACGCGACCGTCACATGTTCCCGTGTCAGCCGGCTGAGCAGGTAGGTCGGCAGCGCGGAGCTGTCCGCGAAGGGCTCGCCGATGTGCGACTGCACCGTCGGGATGATGTCCCGCACGTCGCTGAGCGACAATGGCAGCAGCGTGTGTTCGGTGCCGTGCATCTCCGCGACGGCCTGCGCGTATCGACTCTCGTCGTAGAACGGCTCATCGGGAAAGCAAACCGAGAAAGTCCGGACGCGCGAGTCGGCCACCCGCGAAGCCACGGCCGTCACAATCGCCGAATCAATGCCGCCGGAGAGAAAGACGCCGACGGGAACATCCGCGAGCAGTCGAATCCGAACGGCATCGTCCATGATCTCGCGCACGCGCGCCTTCGCCTCGTCGAAAGATTCAATGGTGGATGAGTCGGGCGGCGACGGCGCCCATGCCGTGACATCGATGCGCCCGTGTTGAAACCTCAGCAGACCGCCCGGGCGGAGTTTGTGCACGTGACGAAAGATGGTATCGGGGGCGGCGATGAATCCGAGCGAGAGGATCTGGTGAACGGCGCGGGGGAGAATGTCGAGACGTGAGACGACCGGACGCAGCGCATGCATTTCCGAAGCGAATGCGATGCCGCCGTCGGCGAGTTCGGTCCAGAGAAGCGGCTTGACGCCGGTTCGATCGCGTGCGAGCGACAGCGTACGAGTCGGCCCGTGCCAGAACGCCAGCGCAAACATGCCGTTGAGTCGGGGCAGGAACGACAGCGTCGGATCGCGCCGGCACATCTCGAGCAGCACCGCGGTGTCGCCGGTCGATTTGAACGAAGCGCCCGAATCGCAAAGCTCACTGCGAAGCTCACGAAAATTATAGATTTCGCCATTGAAAATCAGCGAACACGCCCCGTCGTCGGTGTGCATCGGCTGATCGGCGGCCTCGGTGAGATCCTGCACCTTCAGACGCGAGTGCCCAAACGCGAGTCCGAAGGAGGGGTCGGTCCATTCGTGGCAGCCATCGGGGCCCCGATGGGACAGTCGACGGGTCATTTCTGAGAGGACGGCGGGGTCGAGAAGCCCGCCCGGGCGAAGGTAGCCGGCGATTCCACACATTCAGGTCCGAATGATAGGCAGTCGCGACTGAGGGGCCAAGGGGTGATGAACTTCGCCGCGGCTGGAGATTGCGGGGTGCGATCATCGGACTGTTGAGTTAGAGTGCGGCGTTCGACGGGTGGGTCCGTCACTTACCGGTTGGATGGAATTCGATCCGTCGCGGTTCCGGCATTCCGCCAGCGCGATCTGAAACGGTCGGAGTCAAAGACGAATGAAGATACTTCATATCACCCAGTCGCTCGATCCCAGTTGGGGCGGCATCGCGAGAGTGCTGCCCCTGCTCGCGAACCGGCTCCATTCGGCCGGCGTGAATTGTCGAATCGCGGTTCTCAAGGGCGGTCGATTTGGAACGCCCCAAACAATACCGAACGTCGAGGTGCTTTCGTTCGAGGCGAAGTCGGGTTCAAGGCTGGGCGCGTCGCCGGGGTTCGATCGGGAGATCGGCTCGCTGACCGACTGGGCCGATGTGGTGCATTTGCACGGCCTGTGGTCGGCCCAGAATCGAAGCGCCGGGAAGGCGGCGCGTAAGCGACGAAAGCGATTCGTCATGACGCCGCACAGCATGATGATGCCGTGGGCGTGGCAGCGCAGCTGGTGGAAAAAACGCCCCATCGGCTGGCTCTTCGAACACGGTAATCTTCGATCGGCCGCCTGCCTGCACGCCCTCGCGGATGGCGAGGCTCAAAACATGCGGGCGCTTGGGTTCAATCAAAACGTCGTCGTGATTCCGAACGGATTGAATCCGGAGGAGTTTGAGAAGTTCCCTTCGCCGGCGGGGCTCGAGGCTCGGTTTCCGGATGCCAAGTCCGCGAAATGGGTGCTGTTTCTGGGCCGAATCGCCGAACAGAAGGGAATCGTACAAACGCTCAAGGCGTGCTTCGACACGCTGGCCTCCGGTGATCAGTGGCATCTCATGATCGCCGGTCCGGACGAGTTCGGCATGACCAAGATGCTTCAGGCGGCCGTCGGCCGGAAGGGATTGGCCAGCCGTGTCACTTTCGCCGGCATGCTCAATCGGGAAGAGGTTCTCGCGGCGCTGGGGCGGGCGTCGATCCTGATTCAGCCGAGCCGAAGCGAGGGGCTGAGCATGTCAATCCTGGAGGCGATGGCTTCGGGACTGCCGGTTGTCATCTCCAACGAATGCAACATGCCTGAGGTGGAGGAAATGGGCGCCGGAAAAGTGGTCGCGTCGGATCGACGCAGCATCGGTTCGGCGCTTCGGCAACTGGTGACGTTGTCGGATGAGGAGCGCCGTTCGATGGGCGCACGAGGCCGTGAGATTATTCGCAAACAGTACGCTTGGCCGATCCTGACGCCGAGGTATGTGAAGATGTACGAGGACGTCCTCGCCCGTCATTAAGACCGCGGAGCCGCCTTGGGGCGCGCATCGAGTCGGAAAAAATAAAGCCGCCGCATCCGAACAGAATGCGGCGGCTTTTTTTCACTTGATGAAGGGGTGGACTTATCGCCGTCGGCGGCGAAGGATCGCCACGACGCCGAAGAGCGCCAGCGAGGCGGTGGCCGGCTCGGGAATGAGTTCAGCCGTGAAAATCCAGTCTCTTGTGGCGCCGCCGTTCATGGCGCCGTCGATTTCAAGCCATCCCCATCCGGAAAGCCCGTCGAATCCACGGTGACCCAGATCGTTGTTCTCATCGCCGAATCGGAAGGTATATCCGAACGACGCAAGGCCCTTGTCGACGAGGTTGAAGATCTGGCCGCCGGCGGAAAGCGGCGCCTTCACGGTTCCGCCGTTTAATCCGTCGCTCGCTGGTGACGACCAGATGTCATCATCCGCCGGAACCTGACCTACGCCGACACTGTAGAGAAAGTCGAATTCATAGAAGCCAAGATAGGAGTCACTGGCATGGACGCTGCCGATATCCCGCCCGCCGAGACTTGACCCATAAATGTGAATGGTCTGGGCCGTGTCATCATAGAGCATTCGCATGTCCGACCCGGCGGCGTCGAAGTCAAAGGTGAAGACGTCGTTGCCCGAAGTCGCGTTATAGAGTTCATCGATGCGAGCGCCATAGGGCGGAGGAAGTACATTGCCATCCGGGTGGTTGTGAAGCTGGAACAGAAATTGCGCCGCCCGGGCTTCGGTCGACGTCGCAAGTAGTAGAGCCATCGAGACGCCGAAAACGGCGCGTGCGAGAAGAGTCTTCATGTTGATCAGTCCGTACTTTCCAAGATTCCTGAGAGTGTGAGCGTGACCCCCACGGTCGCCACTCACGTGCCCCCATCCGAACATTGCACTCATTATGGGAGATAGGGCACGAGCGAACAACCCTGAGGTCGAATGTTACTGATTTCGTTATGGAGCGGATCAGATTGTTATCGGAAGACTTGTGACGGTTTTCGGCGAGCATGCACGCCCGCAGAACGGTTAGCGATAACAGCAGGTCAACACCCGATGGCTGAACATTCGCCCGGGCGCCGAGTGAAATGACGATTTCAAATTCTTCGGATGAACAATGTCAAAATAGGTAGTCTATGCTGATTATATCAAAAATATGGTGATCCAATGTCCGGAATTGGCGGCTCAAGACCCGATGCCACTCAATTCCAGTGCGTGACGGAGGGTGCCGCGATGACGGCATATTGGCTCAAGCGTATTTCGCCTTCAGTCGCTCGCGCCATTTCGACGGCCGCTCGGCGGGAGACCTGCGACGAAGATCTTCCGGGCTCGGCTCGGACTTCGGCGTCCTGATCTCTTTCGTCGGCTTGGGAATAAACGTCGGCCGTGTATGGCGGGGGACCGGTGCGGGGGTGCGATGCTTGTCGACCGAACGATCGCGCTGGCCCGGCGACGAAACATTTTCGTAGTGGGTGTTTGTCGAGCGCGTGTGCGGCGGCGGCGTGGTGCTCTGGCACCCAACCGCCAACGTGAGCAGTATTCCGGCAGCCGTCGCCCGCAACAGGCGACGGCCTGGTTTCTTCGTCAACACGGCTTTCCCCCCCAGGGTTGACTATACGATTCAGTTGTCGGACTCGGCGCCGGTCACACTCGGCGACCCACACCGGCGGCGATTTCAATCCGCCCACGTCCCGCCCGATCCCCCGATACTCGATGAGCAGCAGCCGGAATCGAACCCTCCGTCGCCGAATCGAACCGATCCTCGCGTGGAGTGAGGTCCGGCCGCTGGAAAAATGCTGAGTCCGCCGATCCTCGCGTCAGCAGTCTGTCTGGGGGCATTTCCGGACTGAATCGCGATATCAGTGCTGAAAATCAGACCTTTGGCGATTCCACCTTCGCGCCAATGCGACAAGTCATCACCGGCCCGCAGCGAACCCCGGAATGGGCTTTCAATACCAGCGAGGATGTCCGATAATTCCGATACCTTGCCCTGCGGATCAGGCTGCTCGCACCGGCCGAACTCGGTGCTTCGGATGACGAACGAGGGGTTTCAATTGATGCGACGGATGAACAAGCTGGTGCCGGCCGCGCTGCTGTTACTCTGCCCTCCATTGGGGGCTGCGACCTGGGCTTCAACACCCAAAGAGGCTCCCTCGTCTGGAGCGACCGTCGTCGAGAGCGTCGAACGGGTCGCATCACCGATCGTCATGGTCAATTACCGCCTGAAGCCCGGGGCGGCGCCTCTCACGGGTGTGGATTTGTACGTAACCCTCGATCGAGGGGATTCCTGGTCCAAGGCCGTTCTCACCGGTCCGATCGAGAGCCCGATCCGATTCACAGCCCGTCGTGATGGACTTCACGGCCTTTTCCTCGTTTTTCACACCGCTGAGGGTTCGACCGCTGCTCCGTCCAAGGGCACTCCGGCTCAGCGATGGGTCCTGGTCGACACGACGGCCCCTCTCATCGCTCTTCGTGGGCTCAGGCCCGACCAGCATTTCTACCTCAGCCGCGAGGTCGAAATCAGCTGGCGGGTCGAAGATTCCGACCTGATCAACCGCCCGGTGACCCTCTCCTTCCGTTCCGAACAATCGAAGCTGTACAAGACGGTTGCGGAGTCGCAGCCGGCGACGGGTTCGGTACGCTGGGCGGTGCCGGAGGGGGTGTTCGGCCGGATCGATCTGAAGATTTCAGCCGTGGATCGGGCAGGCAATCGCGCGGAGTACATCGACGATCGATTGCGGGTGTCGGATGAAGAGGCCGAACTCTCGGCTCTGCGATCGTCGAACGACACGGACGCTGGTTTCTTCGCGGGCGTCACGACGGACGACTCCGGGAGCGAATCGTCCCGGGACAATTCACAGACTCCCGAATTGCAGGGCCCGGCATTTGAGAGTGAACCCGATCAGGGGGAGTCCGTGCTGGATACGCGGGCTGCGAAAGAGGCCAAAAAGCAGTATGATCTCGCGACTTGGCATCGGCTGCGCGGCGAGAACGAAATCGCGCTCTCCAAGTATCGCGAAGCGGTGCGGCTCTTGCCGGAATATCACGCGGCGCGAAATGATCTGGCAGCGCTCCTGTGTCAGCTTCGCGCGTATGACGACGCGGAAACGGAGTACCTGGCGGTTCTGAAGTCGGACTCAAAACATCGATCCGCCCTGAAGGGCCTGGCCTGGGTTCAGGCCCGCAAGCGAAACTATCGCTCGGCCCACGGCACGCTGGAGAAGCTGCTGCTTCTCGATCCGCAGGACGCCGAAGCCTGGTTGAACTTCGGCGATGTCCGGCTGTTCATGGGCGATCGCTCCGCGGCGCGCGAGGCGTGGATCAAGTCGGCCGCGATCGACGCGGCGTCAAAGGAAATCCGAGGCCGCGCTGAGAAGCGGCTGGAAATGTACCAGGACGAAGGCGGCTCCAGGCAGGGTGTCGTGAAGACCTCCTCGGAGACGGGTTCATAAGAAACCGAATGGCACCACGAAAGAAAGCCAGTGAATCCAGTGCTCCGCTGCCGGCGTACGTCGTCTATGGCAAGGATGATTTTCTGCGCGGGCGGCGTTTGCAGTCGCTCGTGAAATCACTCGTCGGCGAGGATGCCGATGCGATGGGCCTCGTTTCTTACGACGGCGGCAGCGCGAATCTGATCGACATCCTCGACGACTGCCGTACGGCCTCGTTGCTTTCGCCCCTGCGCATCGTGGTGGTTCGCGATGCGGACCAGCTCTTTGGCAAGGGCGGCTCGGATGACGAGGGCGCGGCGGACAGCGCCGCCCCGTCATTGCTGGACGCCGGAAAGAAGAAGGGCGCCCGATCGGCGTCGGTCGGCGCGCTGCCGCCGCGAGAACTCCTGGAGCGATACCTCGCGAAGCCCTGCGAAACCGGCGTGCTGATCCTCGAGTGCAAGTCGTGGCCCAAAACGACGCGACTCTACAAGATTGTGGACAAGCTCGGCGGCAATTTCGACTGTGATCCGCCGAAGGGCGACAGCGGTTACGAATCATGGATTCGCCAGCACGCCCGTGAGGAGTTCGGCTGCAAACTGACGGACGACGCGGTGTTTCGCCTGCTCGAACTCGTCGGCGATCAGACCGGCTTCCTGCACATGGAGCTGTCAAAACTGGCCACCTACGTCGCGCCGGGCAAGGATATCAGGGTGGAGGACGTCGACGCCCTCGCGGGTGAAACGCGCACCGAAATCGTCTTCAAGATCGTCGACGCCATTACTGCCGGGGATGCAAACAAGGCCCTCAAGCTCTGGCAGCAGGTGCTGGCCAGTGACAAGAGTGCGGCGTACACCGCCGTCGGCGGGCTGCGATACAGCCTGGGCCGCCTGGCCGAGGCGAAGCGGCTGGAGAGCCAGGGCGTGTCTCACTTCGAAATCAAGAAATCGCTGCGAATCTGGGATCGCGACAACGAGCTGCCGAAGCAGCTTCGTCGTTTCACCCTGAATCAGTGGCAGGGCATTCTCGGAAAACTGTTGCGTATCGACCTCGGCGCGAAGACGGGGCTTGGCGACGTCGAAACTTCAGTCGAAAAGTTGATCGTGGAATTGTGCGCGGCGGCCTGATGGTCGGCCGTCCGCGAACTGGTAAAGGATTACGCAAGATGTTGAAGGCGAAGGGATCGGCAAAGGCGTTATTTATTGCCGTGATGATGGCATCGCTGACGATCGGCTGCTCCGATGCAAGCACGCAGCGATGGAATGAATTCTGGGGCGTTGACGGCAAGTCGCGGCGAAGGCCCGTCCGATCGTCGCCCGGCGGGGCCCAGCAGGCGGCGAATGCCGGCGATCGCAACGGCGCCGGGCGCGACAATGCGGCCGAGTCCGTCTCCGCGGGGAAAACCTCCGAAGAGCCGGTCGCGAACGGCGCAGGTGCGTCGGAGGCCGGCGGCGATGTGGTCGATCGCGACGTCGATGCTTACGTCAGCAGCATGAATCCGCCGCCGAAGTCGGATTACGAGCCGAACGATCACATGTCGAAGATCCACCGTCAGCAGGACCCCAATCGCCACAAGCGGATCGAGACCGCAGCCCGACAGGACGCGTCTGCCGGCGGTGATGTGGAACCCGCGAACGACTCGGCCCTCAGCCGATACGAGAAAAATACCGGCGTTCAAGTCGCGGAGGCGCCCGAGGCAAAACCGGCGGAGCCGCAGCGTGAAGAGCCTTCTGTCGCCGCGACAGCAGATCCCGCTCCGGCGGAAGAGAAGCCCGTCGTGCGAACAGCCGCCAAGCGGGAAGAGCCCGCGAAAAGACAGACGCCGCCGGTTCAAAATGCTGCGGCGGAACCCATGGCCGGCGAACCCGTCGGCGTGCAGGCCAACGCCGCTCCCCGCCGAATCGTTGACGAGCCTGAGCCGACGAACAACGGAACCGAGTCATCCGGAAAGCTGCCCGAACTCGACGAGATCTCCGTCACGGCCGGCCCAAAGCCGGATCCGGCGGAACCGGCGGATTCGTCGAATAATGCGACGGTCTCGGCAAACACGCCGAGCGAAGCGATCACTCAGGCGAGTCTCGCCGACTCATTCCAGGACCGAATCGAGGCACAGGAAGCGATCGTCGCCCGTGATCCGAACAACCTCGAGGAGCAATACCGGCTTCGCATGATGTACCTCGTGGACGGCCAGGATGACAAGGCGAAGGCGGTCATTCCCGGCGTTGATGCGGATATTCAGGACATCATGTCGGCGCAGATTGATTCGCTCATCTCCGCCCGATCGACGTCGGGCCGTGATCCGGCGACCTGGGCCACGCGCCAGCTGGAGTCGCTCGAAGAGTTGCGGCGGCTCGTCAAGCAGCGGGCCGACCTGGTCGTCCCGAAGGTGGTCCTGTGCACCGAGGTCGAGAACTACGGCCGCTACAAGCCGATCGAGCCGGCGGAATTCAAGGCCGGCAGAAGCCATCGCGTGCTCATCTACATCGAGGTCGACAACTTCACCAGCAAGACCACGAATTCCGGCATGTACCGAACGCTGCTGACGGTGCGCCAGACCCTCATGACGAAGGAGGGTAAAGTCGTCTGGTCCGACAAGACGGAGAACATCGAGGACATCGCCCGGCGTCCGCGGCGGGATTTCTTCCTGACCATGGGGCCGATCACCATCCCGAAGTCGCTGCCGCCCGGCGAATACCTGCTGAAGTTTGAGGTCGAAGACATGTTCGCCGCCAAGATGAACAGCGGCGTCGCGAAGATGCGGATAATGGACAACGCTGCGCCGGCCCTCGCCGGCGAACGTCTGCCCGAGTGAAAGGAAGCCTCGCTTGGACTCCGTGGGTTCGACGTCGTGGCACCATCGGCACCTCGGAGCCTTTCAGTCGCTCAACCAACGCCTGATTGAATCCGGGATCGCCAGGCCGACGATCATGATCGTCGGCCCCGGCGGTGTCACGCGCCTGGCGGCGCCGCTCCTGAACGATTCCGCCAGATCGGGCGTATCTCACCTGCGAAAACTCGTCGGCGACGCCGCCCGCTACGGCGACCAGCTTCTGCGGCGCATTCCCGTGATGCCGCTGCGCTCCCTGGAGCCGGTGGAAGTCTCGCGCGCGCTCTCGATGGAGCACGATCTCATCGTCGTCGATCGATCATGCCGGGTGCTTGCGGCGGTCTCGCGCGATCTGCCGCGATCGACCGGCCGGTGTGTGGATATCGGCGCCTCGCCGATCGGCGCGACCGCCGACGTGGTCATCGCCTTCAACGTCGTCTGCCGCGTCGAGGAGGCTTCGGCGACTGACGCGATGCGTCATGTGGCGGAGGCCGTACGACCGGGTGGCTTCCTGTTGATGGATGATCGATCAGCCAGACTGCGATTGGGGGCGCACCCGGAGTTCACGCCGGTCGGTCCCAAGACCTATCGCCGTTCGGATGCCGCCGCGCCATGATCGAACTCGATCTGCGAATTCGCCGGGGGCAGTTTGAACTCGCGGTTTCGCATAGCAGCGACGCGGGCGTTGTGGGTGTGTTCGGGCCGTCGGGCAGCGGCAAAACAACGCTTCTGAATTGCATCGCGGGCGTCGCCCGGGCCGACGCGGGGCGGATCGCTGTCGGCGACAGGGTTCTCTTTGATTCGAAATCGGGCATCGACGTCGCCATGGAGTCGCGGCGCATCGGCTACGTGTTCCAGGACTCGCTGCTCTTCCCGCACATGAGTGTTCGCGAGAACCTCGTCTATGGTCGTCCGCGCGCCGGGTCAGGCCCCGCGCTGGAGGACGTCATAATGGCACTGGAACTCGATGGGCTGCTCGATCGCCGACCGTCGGAGTTGTCGGGCGGCGAGCAGCGGCGCGTGAGCGTCGGCCGGGCGATTCTGTCGAATCCGGGGGTTTTGCTCTTCGATGAACCCCTGACGGGTCTGGACTCGGCGCTGGCGTCGCGCGTGCTGGCGCGATTGAAACGCGTGCTGACTCAGTTCGCCATTCCATCGCTCTACGTCTCGCACACCGTGAGCGACATGCTGTTTCTTTGCGACGAGGTCATTGCGCTACGGACGGGGCAGGTCGTCGCCCGTGGCGCCGCGCGTGACGTTCTCATGACTGGGGGTGTTCTCGCGCCGTCGCACTGGGCCGAACTGCGAAACGTCTTCACCGCAAGAACCCTCGAACGGCGGCAGGCCGAGGGCGAGGCGACGGCCGTCTGCCGCGTCGGCGACGTCGATCTGGTCGTCTTTGCGGGCGAGGGCATCGCCGATGCGCCGACATTGTCGGTTCATGCTGCGGACATTGTGCTCTCACGTGAAAAACCGGGCGGCCTTTCGGCGCGAAATGTCTTCCCGGCGAAAGTCGAATCGGTCGTCGCATCGGGCGAAAAGCGGCTGATCCTCGCCGACGCGGGGGAGCGATGGATGGTCGAGGTCAGCGCCGCGGCGATCCGGGAACTGGGCCTCTCGCCGGGCACGCCGATATTTCTGATTCTGAAGACCTCGTCGATCCGCGTCTGCTGATGCCACATGTATGACGCGATCGCGGAATACGAATCCGATCGGTCACATGGACTACTTCGTCGACGTACACATCCGCCAGTGACTGAGCCAGACGACAAGAAACCAGAACCCGCCGACCGCGTAGCCGCCGAGGGCGTACCAGTGCTCATGTCCTGAACCGCCGTGATCGCGAACATCCTTCAGCAGGGACTCAAAGCCGAGGCTCGCGCCGGCCGCGTAGAAGACGAGGAAGACGATCAGGAAGCTGGCGAAGAAGTACTTGTCCACCTCGCGAAACCTGACGTTGCTCTCGAGCCAGGTTTCCCATGTGGGGTGGCCTTCGATGAGCGGCTCGACGTGTTCGCGCAGATACTTGCCCGCGCGAACGATGCTGTCCTGCACCATGACGAATGCGAGCATGAGAACGAGCATGATGAACGGGAGGCTCGCGCTGACGTAGCTGCTGTTCGCGGCCTGGGCGGCGAACGTCATGATGGGCACCAGCAGCGTGCCGAGCACGAGGACAAAAAAGACGCGCGACTTGGACGAGCGAATTTCATCGCGGAGCGTCAGGTACTGCTGCTTCATGAACTCTTCGCTGGACATGGACCGGTCTCCTTGTGTGGCGGCGCCGCGCGGCGAGAGCGGTCGTTCGCCGGAAATGTTGAGGTGATCAGGCTGTATTGTTACGCGCCGACGGCCCCGGTCGCAACGGTTGAACTGGGCGAATTCAGGCGAATCACAAGCCGGCAACGAATTCAGGCAAGGTGTTTGATGATGGGTGGGGTGAAACCGGCGCGCGGAACCTGATCGCGAATCTACGATTTGCGGCGATGGCGATCGATCGCATTACGACCGAAGGCCGACCTCAATCACCTCGCCCGTCGTCATCCGCGGAACGCGAACAAACAGCGTTTTCGACGCCTTGTCGTGCCACCAGCCCGCTTCGGTCTGGTGTGTCGCGTCCTTCTTCCTGAGCTTCGCAAGCTCGCGCCCGCCGATCGTGACGGCGCCGGGCACGGCTGTGACACCCTTAAACTGAAGCAGGTAAAAGGGCGGAGCGAAATCCTCGACACCCTCGCGCTCGGCCAGCCGGAATCGAATCTTCGTCTCGTCGCACTCCACGCGATAGTGCTCTCGCGTGAATGCCCCGTTGCGATAGCCGTAGGAGATGCCGTCGTCGTTGTAATAGGTGCCGCGGCCGCTGCCGGGATAAACGGCCAGCACCAGCTCGTTGATCGCCTTCTCGCCCGTGAACTGCACGACCTCCCGCATCGGAATGATCGCCCCCGCGCGGGCAAACATCGGGATCGAATCGAGCTTCACGCGAACCGCGATCTCCTCGCCGCCCTCGCGATGCTTACCGCTCTCGAATTCGTACCAGTCGCCCTTTGGCAGCCGGACTTTCCGCGTCTTCGCTTTCTCTTCGATGACGGGCGCGACGAGAATCTGGTCGCCCCACATGAAGTCGTAGTCGCAGCGATGCACCTTCTCATGCTCGGGGAAGTCGAGCAGCAGCGGCCGCATCACCGGCAGCCCGGTCCGCTCGGCGTCGTTCATCTGCGTGTAAAGATACGGCAGCAGTTGATAACGCAGCTCGATCGCCTTGCGGTTGATCGGAATGTACCGTTTGCCGAATGACGTCGGGTCCTGCTCGGGCGCATCCTTCGCGAGGCCGCCGCAGGTGTGTGTGCGGCAGAGCGGGTAGAAGATGCCAAGCTGAAGCCACCGCGTGAAGAGCTCGGGCGAAGGATGGCCGCGGAAGCCGCCGATGTCGGCGCCGGAGAAGACGATGCCGGTGAGCCCCATGTTGAGAATCATGGGAATGCTCATCCGCAGGTGTTCCCAGCTCGACAGGTTGTCGCCGGTCCACACCGCCGCGTAACGCTGCACGCCGGAGTAGCCCGCCCGCGTCAGCACGAACGGCCGCTGGTCCTGTCGATGGCGCAACACGCCGTCGTAGGTCGCGCGGGCCATCTGCATGCCGTACACGTTGTGGCACTCGCGATGATCGGTCGGCCGGCCGTCGTTGTCGTGCCGCATCGTCATCGGCACCGTGCCGGTCGGATGGGTGAAGTCGGCCGGTTCGTTCATGTCGTTCCAGAAGCCGGTGATGCCGTCTTCGAGAAGACCCTTGTAGAGGTCTCCCCACCATTTGCGCGTGGAAGGCCGCGTGTAGTCGGGATAAACCGACTCGCCCGGCCACACCTTGCCGACATACGGCTTGCCGGTGTCACCGTCGAGGCAGAAGTGATGGCCGTACAGGCCGGAGTCGTACGCGAAATAGCCCGGCTCCTTCTTCAGGCCCGGGTCGATGATGACGACGGTCTTGAACCCCTCGTCGGCCAGGTCGCGCGTGAGCTTCGACGGGCTGGGGAACCGGTCCGGGTCCCACGTGAAGCAGCGGAAGCCGTCCATGTAGTCGATGTCGAGATAGAGCGTGTCGCACGGAATCCTGTGCTTTCGCAGGCGTTTCGCGATGCCGCGAATGCGTTTGGCGGAGTCGTAGCTCCAGCGGCACTGCTGGTAGCCGAGCGCCCAGAGCGGCGGCATGGCCTGCCCGCCGACGAGCGCCGCGTAGCGCCGGATCACATCCTTGGCCGTCGGCCCGGGGATGAAGTAGTAGTTCATCTCGCCGCCGTCGGCGCCGAAGGAGTAGGCGTCGGTCGAGGTCTTGCCCAGATCGAAGGTCGCGCGAAAGGTGTTGTCGAAGAAGATGCCGTGGGCGCGGCCCTTGTTGAAGACGAGTGCGAACGGGTGCGACTGGTAGAGCGGGTCGGTCCACGGATCATGCTCGGCCGCGTCGTGGTTCCAGTCGACCACCACCTGGCCGCGCTTGTCGAGCGGCAGGCCGCGTTCGCCGAGGCCGAAGACGTGGTCATCCTGATGCATCTGCATCCAGCAGCGCACTTCCTCGCCTTCCCAGGCGATGCCCTTGCCGGGGTGATGCCCGGCGAGGAATTCCCCGTCGAGCGAATGAAACGACACGCGGCACGGGTCCTTGCGAATGACCACGCGAACGGTGCTGGTGATGACCGTGAGATGCCCGTTTTCGTCGTCGACCTTCCACGCCGGCGCCGCTCCATCCTCGGCCGGAACGACAGCCCACGAATGATCGCGCCCGAAGACGCCGTCGGCCGCGAGGCGGATGCGGATGATGCCCGCGCGCTCGAAGCTGATGCGCAGCTTCGCTTCGCCGCAGGTCAAGAGCAGGGCGTTGCCGTCGCGGGTGTAGTCGGTGATGGCCGGAAGCGTCTGCCAACCCATGGTCCTGGGTTCATCGGGTGAGTGAAGCATCGGGTTGGATAGGGTGCTCATGCTGGAGTCGTCCGTATGTCGTCGGCCATCGGCGGCCGGTGGGGGTCGATTTTCAAGGCCCTGAGCGTTGAGTCTGGGTCGTTCAGTAAAACATTTTACTTAGTTCGATAGTGGGGGTCAATTGATTTGGGGGGTGGAAGGGGGCCCAAGGGCCGAGAAGTCGGTGGGGGGAGGGCTGAGGGGCCGAGGGTCCGAGGGGTCGAGGGGTCGAAGAGTCAAGGGGTTAAGGGTCCGAGCGCCGCGAGCGCCCCGACGTCGGCTTGCCGTTTGGCGAGGTATTGAAAGCGCTCGAGAACGGGTCCAAGGGTCCAAGGGTCCTGGGGGTTTAAGGGGTCCAAGAGGTCCAATGGTTCGAGTGCAGGGAACGAGCGCCCCGACGTCGGCTTGCCGTTTGGCGAGGTATTGAAAGCGCTCGAGAACGGGTCCAAGGGTTCGAGGGTTCAAGGAGCCGAGTGCTGGGAACGAACGCCCCGACGTCGGCTTGCCGTTTGGCGTGGAGTGGAAAGGGTTCGAGGTAAGGGTCCAAGGGTCCAAGGGTCCTGGGGGTTTAAGGGGTCCAATGGTTCGAGTGCGGGGAGCGCCCCGACGTCGGCATACCGTTTGGCAATGCGTGGAACGGGATCGAGTGAGGGTCTAATGAGGCTGAGGCGAATGTAGAGTTCAGAATCAAGACGTAGGCGGCGTCGCCGTCGGTGTTCCCTCCAACTCCCAATTCTCCACTTTCAATTCGCCCCGGCGCCCGGGTGCCACGGCGACGGCTGTTCGCGTCGCCATGTTCGCGGAGGCCCCGTGCGACGACGGGGGTGACGGGGGTGGCCCAGGGTCGGTACTCCGACCCTGGGGGACTCGATTTTCATACGGAAGCGATTTGCAAATCCGCTGATGCGAGAACCGCTGATGCGAGAATCCTCTCTCGCATCTCTTCGCAGGGGAATCCCTTCCCCTGAATGATGGCGCGGACCCGGGTTCGGAGGGGCGAGGACAAGACACTGGAAGGGATTCCAGTGAGAGTGGGTGCGAGAAGGGATTCACGCACCAGCGAGCCTCGGCGCCCGGGTGCCACCTATATGAAGTGAGAAGTCAAGGCACTCCGTCCGCGGAGCGTG
>CALLKH010000404.1 GCA_938008425.1 uncultured Planctomycetaceae bacterium
CGCCGCGCGGGTACTTGTGATGATCGTCGTCTTCGACCGATGAGAACGGACCCTTGTAGAGCACGGCCTGGCGATGCTCGAAGCAGGGGCCGTGCTTGCCTTTGTACGCACTGACTGTGACAGATCGAAATTCGATGCCATCGACGGTCTGCCACGGTTCGGCGTCGTACTTGACGATCTCCACGCCGTGAAACCCCGCTGATTCAAAAGCCTTCAGGAAGAGGTCCTCACGGAAGGCGCCGCTGATGCAGCCGCTCCAGAGGTTCGGATCGGCCTGCATCGCCTCGGGCACATCCTCGTCGCTGACGATGTCGCTGATCACCGCACGGCCGCCCCTGCGCAGCACGCGGAACATCTCGGCGAAGAGCTTCGACTTGTCTTCAGGGCGAACCAGGTTGAGCACGCAGTTGGAAACGATCAGGTCGACCGAATCCGTTTCGATCATCGGCTGCGTCTCGGCAATCTGTCGCACAAAGGTCTCGTAGGCATCGAGACCGGCCGATCCGGTGATCGGATGGTTGCGCAGCCAAGCGTCGACCAGTTCGACGTCGGTGGCGAGGTCCTGAATCTTGCCCTTGCAGAATCGGACGTTGTCGTAGCCGAGCTTGTCGGCGATCTCGCGCTGGTACTTTCGGGCGAGGGCAAGCATGTCATCGTTCATGTCGACGCCGATGACGCGGCCCTTCTCGCCGACGCGCTGGGCAAGAATGTAGCAGGCCTTGCCCGCGCCGCTGCCGAGGTCGAGAACCGTCATGCCCGGCTCGGCCCAGGCGGTGGGGTCGCCGCAGCCGTAGTCCTTCTCGATGATCTCCTGCGGCAGGATGGCGAGGTATTTCTGGTTGTAGGTGGTCGAGGGGCAGCAGAGCCCGGGTTCGGCCGTCTTCGCACCGGCGGAGTATCGATCCCGCACGGCGCGTTCAAAATCGAGCGTTTCGGACATGAAGCCAGTCTCCTGGGGGTGTTTCTCAAACGAGGACGATTATAGGGGATATGTATCCGAATTGCCCGCGGTAGAGGCCGGTGCAGCCTCAGGGGATTCGACGGCCCATGTCCCAGATGTCGGCCGGGTCGCTGCACCTTCACGATTCATTCGGCGGGTCACCGACGGTGCGACGATTCAACCCCGGGCCCGTTCCGCACCGACGCTGTCAAAAGATTAGACTCTTTTGGGAACGAGTCTCCTGTCTCGATACATTCGAAGTGCCGGAACTGCGGCATCCGTTCCTTCATTCTTTTCGGCAGTGGGTACGATTCCGTCGGGTGATCCTCCGACCGTGCGCTCGAATGCTCGACGAAAGACCGGTCGAAGACTGCCGGGCGGGGGCCGGACGATTGCAACGTGAGCCAAGAGCTACGACGGAATTCCAGTTCCCCGGGTGTTCCATTGGCATTGGGTTACCGCCGCATTGAGCTTCCTGCCCGCATATCGATTTCTGCGAGGCCGCGCTTCTCGCCTGCCGGGCGATTTTCCCGACCGGGGGATGGTTTTCAGATCGGTCGCGACGAAGAAGCGGGTGCGGGTGGATCGGGATGAGAATCGTGCGGGAGTCAGTCATTCGTCGTCGGCCCGTGAGTTCAATTCGGGACAATACAGGTCGCGAAAATGACGTTCCAAAAATAAAAAAAATGCAATTGCCGGATTCCAAGTATAGACATTGACCTGTGCGTCAATGGAGAATCGTCAATGAGCCAGCAGTGTGTCGGGTTGCAGACTATTGTCCGGTTTCAATCGGCGGACGGCAGTTCGGGCGGGAGAACTCATTCGTCATCGCATTCGATGAATGACGGATGAGCGCGTGCAGTTCGCCAGGACCTCGCGTTCGTCGGCTGCATTGGGTTGGCCTTTCGGGTCGGGAGTATATTAAATGTCCGTGAACTTTGTGCCAGTTCACCCGCCATCCGGACTGACTTCTTCAGTGCCGCGCCGTCGCCGCCTGCTGATGGTGACTGGCATTTTCCCGCCGATTTCAATCGTTGGCGTGGTCCGTTCGCTGAAATTCTGCAAGTATCTCCGGGAGCATGACTGGGATGTCGAGGTTCTGGCGTATCGACCGAGGCCGGGATGCGAGGACCTTGATGAGCGAATACTCGCCGAGATTCCAAGGGACGTGATCGTCCACAGGACGCCCTGGATCGATCCGACCCAGTCGCTCAAGTTGATCCGGCGGATTCTCGGTCGATCACCCACCGGCACGACGACGGCCGCGCAGCCTTCCAACGGAAGTGGCAATGTGAACGGCGGTCGGCTGGGGCGGCTTCTGCGCGGGTTGCCGGACAACATCGCGCCGTGGATTCCATTCGGCGTGCTCGGCGGCCTTTGCGCCGCGCTGCGAAGCGATTGCATTTACTCCAGCGCGCCGCCATTTACCGCGCATATCGTCGCCGCCTGGCTGAAGCGTCTCTCCGGTCGGCCGTGGATTTCCGATTTTCGAGACCCGTGGATCGGCAACGAGGCGCTCGACCCCGTGAACTCGTTTCACGCCCGATGGCATCACAACTGGGAGGCGCATGTCATTCGCCGATCAGAATATGCCATCAATGTGACAGCCGAGCTGCGCGATCGGTTGGCCGCCCGGTATCCGGATCAGCCCGCGGATAAGTTCGCGATGATCTTCCGGCCGACTGGAATTGTCTCGAACGCACCTCGCCGTCTGAACCGCTCACGTTCGGTTACTTCGGCACGCTGTATTACAGCCGATCGCCGATTCCGCTTTTCAAGGCCCTTCGATCCCTGCTCGAGACCGGCGCCATCGCCGTCGGAGACGTGAAGATTCGAATCGCCGGCCCGTGTTGGATTGATATCGCGGGGGAAATCGCCCGGTTCGGTCTCGCCGGTGTCGTGGACGTGCTTGGTCGGATGCCGCATGGATGGGTGCTTCAGGAGATGAGTCAGACCGGCGTACTGCTCATGATCGGCGCGGCCGACATGGACGTCCATTCGCTCAGTACCAAGATCTTCGAGTATCTCGCGGCCCGCCGACCCATTCTCGCGATCGTTCCCGAGGGGCCGATCGCGACGCTGATGCGGCGGATGGAAGCCGGAACCGTGGCGCCGCCGGATCGGCCGGACCTGATCGCCGAAGCGATATCGGCGCTCGTCGCGGAGCACCGCCGCGCCGGGTTACCGCTTTGTCCTCCTTGCGACCTGGGACCGTACACGCGAAGGGCGCAGGCGGCACAGCTGGCGGGTCTGCTCAATCGGGCCGTCGACTCGCCGAGACTGAAGCGCCCTCGAAGAGGAAGACCAAGGGCGCCGGCGTCGCTGACAACGGCGCCGAACTCGGCCGGATAGGGTACGCCCGGAAGATCGTGCGAGGTCTTATGCTGCCGTTCGCGGATTGGGCGGCCCCCGGGGTCATCCGGGAGCAGCAGTCGGGCAGATTCACCGATGCTGGCGAACAAGCGCGCACTACCAGCAAATCAGTTCGATCCGCTCGAAACGCTCCACATCAATGAGCCCCTGGTTCGTCAGCTTCAGCTTGCCGATCACCGACAGGCTCAAAAACGCCAGGCACATGAACGGCTGGGCGAATTCGCAGCCGAGGCTTCGCGCGGCGTCGGAGAGCTCGCGAAGTTGATTCGCGGTCGCGGCGGCCGGCGCGTCGGTGACGAGCCCGGCCAGCGGCAGCGGCACGTCGGCGAGAACGCGGCCGTCCTTCACGACGACCCAGCCGCCCTTGATTTTCGCGAGATGGTTGAGCGCGGCGAGAATGTCGGCATCATTCGTGCCGACGGCGATCAGATTGTGGGCGTCGTGGGCTACAGTGCTGCCGATCGCACCGGCCTTGAGCTTGAACCCGCGGGCGAATCCGCGGCCGATCTCGCCACTCGCCCGGTGGCGTTCGACCACGATCATCTTGGCAAGATCGCGGGCGGGATCGGCCACAAGCTGATCATTCTGCATCGTCGCGGATTCGACGCTTCGTTCCGTGTCGATGCGGTTGTCGAGGACTTCGATGATGTGAACGCGCGGGGGCTGTCCTCTCGTCGCACCGGAAGTCAGGCGAATCTCGATGTCAGCGAGCGAGAGCGGTTTGATGTGAACCGACTCTCGCGCACGGGCATCGAGGTCGGCGACTTCGCGAGATTCGATTGACACAGCCGCCTCTTGAGGATTCCCCAGAACGCTCGTCTCGCCATTCTCCGCGATAAGCCGGCCGCCGACGTAGGTTTGCGCGACCTTGCATTGCTTCAGATCATCGAGCACCACGAAATCGGCGCGATAGCCCGGCAGAATGGCGCCGCTCTGAGGCAGCCTGAAGTATCGCGCCGTGTTCCAGGTTGCGATGCGATAGGCGAGCAGGGGTTCGACCCCGCCGGCGATGGCGGTGCGAATCATGTAGTCGATGTGGCCTTCATCGAGCAGGTCGCGCACGTCCTTGTCGTCGGTGCAGAACATGAAGCGGTCGGCGTTGGCCGCGGTGATGAGCGGAAGCAGCGCCTTGAGATTCCGCGTCTGCGATCCTTCGCGGATCATGATCGAGAGGCCTGCCCTGAGTTTCTCAGCCGCCTCCTCGGCGCGGATGCACTCGTGGTCGCTCATGATGCCCGACGCGGCGTAGGCGTTGAGGTCGTTCCCGGTGACCGACGGGGCGTGGCCGTCGATGACACGGCCGTTGCACATCGCGAGTTTGTCGAGCACGCCGGCGTCGCCATGAATGACCCCCGGGTAGTTCATCATCTCGGCGAGGCCCAGGACTCTTGGGTCATTCAGGAACGGCCGCAGATCGTCGGCCGTCAGGACGGCCACGGCGGACTCGAGCGGGCTCGCGGGCACGCAGGAGCTGAGCATCACGAAGACGCGAATCGGCACGTCGACGGACGTCTTGAGCACATAGTCGATGCCCGCCGCGCCCATGACGTTGGCGAACTCGTGCGGATCGGCGATGACGGCCACCGTCCCACGGGCGGCCACCACCCGGCTGAACTCCGGCGGCGCGAGCATGGACGACTCGATGTGAACATGGGCGTCGATAAACCCCGGCGCGATGTGACGGCCCTTGAGGTCCAGGGTCCTGTTGCCGTCGTACCGGCCGATTCCGGCGAAGCGGCCGGCGTGGATCGCGACGTCGCCGTCGTGGATTTCATGGGAAGCGACGTTAACGATCCGGGCGTTCTTGAGGACAAGGTCGGCCGGCTTTCGACCGGCGGCGACCTCGATAAGGTCTCGGACGGGGTTATCAGACACTCTGGGTCTCCACTTCTCGGGCTTTCAGGAACTTTCGTAGCCCATTCTATTTACGTAAAAGGGTACGGTATAGTCCCGCCCCGGAGATTGGGGACGGGCTGGCCGGGAAATCGTCCCGGGTTCGCGGGTTGAAGCCGGAGCGGAATCTGGTATAAATAGGGATTCCCCACGGGCCGGGCGCGCCGTTTGTATGCGCCCGGGTCGCGGAGGTTTATGAGAGTTCCCGAGACAGTGACAGG
>CALLKH010000405.1 GCA_938008425.1 uncultured Planctomycetaceae bacterium
GCCGGTCCACACGGTTGCCCATATCTACGAGGGACTGGGGCGGATGGATGAGGCCATCCGTCTGCTTGATACCTATGCAAAGAAACACCCCAGCGCGAATGTGCTGATCCACCTCGCCAAGGATCTCGCGGCCGTTGAGCGGTGGGACGAATTCGAGACGGCACTCGCAGCGGCGGAGATCATCGAACCGCTTCGCGGCTCGATTCCACTGCTTCGCGGCGACCGCCTGCTGGAAACCGGCCATTTTCTGGACGCCGTGAAGCAATATGAAAGAGCCCTCGCCATTGACCCGCATCGGATGGGACCGCGGGAACGGGAGCAACTTCGGGAAGCCCGCAAACTGGCTGGGCTACCGGTCGATTAGTCCAATTCACGCAGCCCGCGTCATAATCCCGATTTCGGCCGCGCGACAACCGGATCGATAAACTACTGCAAGATATATATTTACGACTCATCTTGAACGCCTGATCCGATAACTTCCCCGAGACTGTTAGCGTTCTTAGCGATTTCTTTACCCCGACCCTCGAAATGCTTGAACGGCGCACCCCAGTAGTGGTAAACTCCCTAGTTGGAGGATTTCAGATCAGGAGCGGGATAGAAGCCATCTCCTGCAGCAACTCCAGTTGCATTTCGTCTGCGATCTTCTTGAGTGAATCGTATCGAATCAGTTCGATCGCACTCGTGGGATCGGTCGCTGCGGCGACCGGGGTAGAAAACGGAAGGATTAGGGCCGATCCAGACCGTTTTCTCCACTGGCGGAATACTTTGAATGCGATCGCATTTCTCCGCCGGATGACAAGGCCATTGCACTTGGTATGCATGGCCGCAGAATTGCGGAGTTCTTGAAACGCTTTAGGCGTAATGTAATTCGGGGGGAAAGGCGCGTGGCCCGACCGTCCCGTCAAGAATGTCCCGAGTTCGCGGGCTTGTGCGCACGTCCGCGACGGTACGTTTAGGAAGAAAGAGGAGGAAACGAACATGAGATTGGTGAGAAGCATGACTCTGGCTGCAGCCCTGATTGCGATCAGCGCCGGCAGCGCGATGGCCGGTTTCACGGCCGGCCCTTTCGCGGGTGACTCGGTAGTCGCTCGCGTCGCGGGCGCAGCCGGCGCCGGCGCCGGTAACGGCACCGCGACTTACAACCACGTCGGCGCCGATTTCGTCGCCGGCAACATCACGATCGAAGGCGATCTGACATCGGGTGGCAGCGGTTCGTGGCAGAGCGAAGCCCGAATTGAAATCTGCAACCCGTCGGTCTGCGTTGTCACGGGCGCTGCGTCGGCCGTTCAGTCTTGGACGGGTACGGCCCACATCGGCCCCACGACCTTCGTCGGTCTCGGCGCCGGCCTGACCGGAACCTCGGTCGGCACCTGGACGTTCGAGTTCTTCGAGAGCTACAACGATCCCGGCATTGACGCCACCTGGTCGAATCTGTTCATCACGGTCTCCGACGCCTCGCCGCCGCCGCCCGCTTTCAGCGGCAGCTTCGCCGGAACCCCCAACACGTTGACCCTCGGCAACAAGGCCGTCGGCACGACCATCTGGGACCACCTCAATCCGCAGGCCGGCCTCACGGACGGCGCGGGCGAGATCGGCCTCGGAACGCGAGTCTCGACCGCCACCTTTGACAACGTCGGCAACGAAGTCGCCTACGTCATCAACCACCTCGGTGGCGACCTGTTCGTCGACCTCACGGCGCTGAACAGCGACCTCGATCTCCACCTCGTGGATTCCTCCGGCCTTCCCGCCGGCGGCATCGACTCGTCGGAGAACGGTGGAAATGCGGCGGAGCACGTCGAGCTTCTCGGCGCGCCGGCCGGCACCTACTACGCGGTCGTCGATACGTTCGGCTCGGCCAACGCCGGCTCGACGTACTCGATCACGTACACCCCGGAGCCCGCGACGCTGGCTCTGCTTTCGCTGGGCGTCATCGGCCTCATTCGCCGACGCCGCTAAGCGATTCTCGGATCCCGAGCGCGACGGGTTAGTCGTCCGCTCTTGATCATCTGCAAAACAAAAGGGCGGTCTTCTTCACGAAGGCCGCCCTTTTTCTTTCCTGGTTTTCGCACCGGCCATTGAGCGCCGCGCTCAATCGAACCCCTTCATCGCTATCAATCTCAACCGCCATGACGCGGCCGAAGCGGTCAGGGTTTGTTCAACCGGTCCTGAAGCGCATCACGCCGGACCTGCATCTCTTGGATAACAGACTCACTGGCGCCGACCAGCCTGGCCTGTTCGATCGCGCGATCGAGCGCGTCTACTGCCCCCCGAACATCGCCGGCCTCGGCGCAGGCGGTTGAAAGCGTGTCCAGATAGTTCGGGTTCGTCGTCGATTCGCAGACTTTGCGGGCGATCTCAACCGCACGCCGCGCATCACGTTTTGACTGGTCGGGAAACGTCGCGAGGCTGTACGCCAGATCATTCGCCACCGCCGCGGAATAAGGCACCTCACGATGCCCCTGCTCGAGGTAGCCGAGGGCCGCCGCGAAATCACTCCTTGCACGAGCGGATTCCGCAAGAGCGAGGTACGCGGACTCAGAATCAGAATCGATTGCAATCACCCGCTTCAACGAAGCTTCAGCGTCATCGAATCGACCGGCATTCAGCAGCAGTCGGGCCCGGAACAAGTGCGGTGCGGAGATGTTCGGGTCAAGCTCGGCCGCCCGATCCGCTTCACCGATAGCGGGCTCGGTTTTCTTCATCCCCGCCAGACACTCCGCGAGATTCAGATGATAACCCGCTTTGCCCGGCGCAAGCTCGATCGCTTGCCGCAACAATTCCTCGGCCTCCTCAAATCGCCCTTTTCGCAGATGAACATATCCCAGGCGATTGAG
Source organism: uncultured Planctomycetaceae bacterium (assembly GCA_938008425.1). GTDB lineage: Bacteria > Planctomycetota > Phycisphaerae > UBA1845 > UTPLA1 > JADJRI01. Next base: position 2,835 of record CALLKH010000405.1, read on the forward strand.
CACCACATGGCTCACCGGCGGTGCTGACGAAAGTACGCGGAGCTTCTCCTCTGCGGAGTCAAGGTCGCCCAGTTCGATGAGGGTCATCGCGATATACGTCTGGATGCTTCGAGACTCCGGCTCCAGCTTCAGCGCCTCCTGGAAACTCAGCAGCGCGTCGTCGTATCGA
>CALLKH010000406.1 GCA_938008425.1 uncultured Planctomycetaceae bacterium
GTCCTTCAGCGACATCGCCTCGGGGATCAGCAACGACTATTTCAATACGCCGATCACCATGACGAAGCGAGAGGGTCAATGCTTCGGCCCACCTCAAGGGGACGAAGCCGGCCGATCATCCCTGGCCGCCTGTCTTCAACGTTCGGGCCACCTTCACGATTTCGAACGACTCGATCACGTCGCCCGGTTTCACGTCGTCGAAGTTGGCGATCTTCAAACCGCACTCGAAGCCCGACTTCACTTCCTTGGCGTCGTCCTTGAAGCGCCGCAGCGATTCCAGGGTGCCGTTGTCCTTCACCACGACGCCGTCGCGAACGACGCGCACCAGGTGATTGCGATTGATCACGCCGTCGCGAACGAAGCAGCCCGCCGCACGGCCGATCTTCGTGAGATTGAACACCTCGCGCACCTCGGCCCGTCCGCGCGACTCGATCTTCTGCTCCGGTTCGAGCAGACCTTCGAGCGCCTTCTTGATGTCGTCCTTGGCCTCGTAAATGATCTTGTATGTTCGAATTTCGACGCCGACGGTGTCCGCGCGGCGCTGAATCGACGGCTCCGGCACCACGTGGAATGCGATGATGATCGCATCGCTCGCCTCGGCCAGCGAAATATCGGAATCCGTCACGGTTCCGACGCCGCTGTGCAGAATCGTCAGCTTGACCTCGTCGCTCGGGAATGAATGGAGTTCCTGTCGCAGCGCGTCGATCGAACCCTGCACGTCCGCCCTGACGATCAGGTTCAACTCCGGAATCTCGCCCTCGGCCGCGGCGGCGAACATCGACTCCAGCGAGCGCGGCTTGTTCAGGCGAACCAGTTCGCCCTCGCGCTTTCGCGCCGCCATCTCTTCAGCGATTTCCTTCGCCTCACGCGCGTTCGTCACGACATAGAACTTTTCGCCGGCTTCGGGGACGTCGTTCAGGCCCATCAGCGCGACCGGCATCGCAGGCCCCGCCTTCGCCACGGTCTTTTCCTTGTCATCCACGAGCGCCCGAACGCGGCCATGGGCTGCGCCGCACACGACGGTCTGACCGGCCTTGAGCGTGCCCTCCTGAACGATGACACGGGCCACCGGGCCGACCTTTTCGTCGCGTCGGGCTTCAATCACAGTACCCATGGCGGCAATGGTCGGATCAGCCTTGAGTTCGAGCACGTCCGAAAGCGTCGCCAGGTGGTTCAGGAGTTCGTCGATGCCCTCGCCGGTGACCGCGGAAGTCTTCACGACGTCCGTTTCGCCGCCCCAGTCGCCGCTGGGGGTGAGGCCGTGCTCGGCCAGCTGGCCGTAGAGCTTGTTGATGTCGTGCGACAGGTCGATCTTGTTCAGCGCGACGACGATCGTGGCGTTGGCCGCCCGGGCGTGGTTGATCGCCTCGACCGTGGTGGGCATGATGCCGTCATCCGCCGCGACGACGAGCACCACGACGTCGGTGATGTTTGCTCCGCGCGCCCGCATGGCGGTGAACGCGGCGTGGCCGGGCGTGTCGAGGAAGGTGACCCAGCGCTCGCCGACCTTGACGCGATAGGCGCCGACGTGCTGCGTAATGCCGCCGGCCTCGCCCGATGCGACGTTCGCCTGGCGAATGCGATCAAGAAGGCTCGTCTTGCCGTGGTCGACGTGCCCCAGCACGGTCACGATCGGCGGCCGCGGCAGGAGGCTCTTGCGCTTGATTTCGGCGAACCGATCCGCCAGTTTCTCGACGGGGGTCTTGGCCTTAATCACCACAAGCTCTATTCCCTGTTCGGCGGCGATCAGCTGCGCCTGGTCCCCGTCGAGTACGCTGTTGATTGTCATCAGCGTGCCCAACTGCTTGTTCAACGCAGACAGACCGATGCCGCACTCGCGGCAGAAGTCCTTGACCAGGATCGGTTCGGAGAGCTCCGCCTTTTGTCGTCGTGCATGAAGCGGACCCCGTGAAGGACCGCCTTTCTTCTCAACGGCGCGAAGACCGCCGATGCCGCGACCGGAAGCCGCCGCGAGGCGGTCCCGCATTTCCAGCAGCTCGCGCTCTTTCCATTCCTTGAGCTGTTCAGAGGCCAGTTCTCGCTCGTCACGAATGCCGCGTCGCGGATTCGTCCGGCGAGCCGCCGCGTCGCCGGCGCCGGCCGGCTTCTTGCCGCCGCCCCGACCGCGTCGCGATTCCATTTCGTCATCGTCCGACGGCACAACCGTCTTCGGCGCGGCCGGCAGCGCCGGACCCCGCGCGGGCCCTCTTGCAGCGGGGCGCGGTCGATCGACATATTCCGGCCGATCCATTCGGATGACCTTCGGCCCGGTCAGCTTGGCGGGACTCGGAACGTTCTGCGGGCCGGGTGTAAACTGCTTTTCGTCGGCCTCGGTTGCCGCGGCAGCCGGAGTCTCAGGCATGGGCGCAATCTCGGGCGCGGGAATGACCGTCTCCGGGGCGCTTGGGGGCTCGACCACTTCGGCGGCAACAGCCGGCTTGTCCGGCGCCGATTCGGTCGGCTGGTCTTCGACGGCGCTTTTCTCATCGGCCGAATCATCCGTCGGATGACTCGGGCTGATCGGCGGCGCCTTGATTGTGGGAGCGTCCATGACCGCCGTGGTCGTTTCGGTCGGCGCCGAGGTTTCGGCATCGTCCTCGGAACCCGTGTCGTGATCGCCGTCCGCCGTCGTCGTCGCCTTCGTGGACTTGCGACGCACGCGGACTTTCTTGAGGTCGACTCGGTCAGCGGTTTCAACCGTCGTTTTGTGCGCACCCTCACTAAACCACTCGCGAATCGTCGCCTCCAGCCCGGCTGAAAGCACGTGCATGTGGTTCTTGATCTGGATTCCTTCAGCCTCGCACTTCTCAATGATGACCTTGCTGCTGACTTCGAGGTCTTTCGCGAGGTGATGAACTCTCCGTTTCGTGTCCGCCAAAACGATCCTCCAGGTCCGTGCCTTGCCTTGTCGCCACCGGCCGACAACCGGTTCGCGACGCGATTCACTGGGAACGCGCCGCTGGGCGGCAGTGTTCCCGATCGATCCCGACCGCTTCAATCGCAGTCGAGACCGCAAATCAGTCTTCACTATTCGCCCGCGGCATCCTTCGTCACAGTCGCCTCGGCGTCAGCCGTCTCGGTGACCGCCGATGCGTCGGTGTCTTCGCCGTCGGAAGACGCGACCGTCGTCGACGAATCCTCAGCGGAGGCTTCGCCCTCGGTCGAGTCGCTCGAAGCCGCGCCGTCATCCGTCGCGGCGGCTTCTTCCGATTCCGTCGTCGATTCTTTCGCCGCTTCCGCCGCGGCCGCTTCGGCCTGTTCAGCCTTCGCGAGCTTCGCCGCGGCCTTTTCCTTTTCGATCTCCACCTGGAAGATCTTCGCCTCGGCGGCGCACTCGGTGACGATCTGGTTCGCCAGCTCCTCCGAGATGCTCAGTTCGCGAACCAGCGGCTCGGCGCCAACTTCCTCGACGTCCATCACGCTGATGAGCCCCATCAGCGAAATCCGCTCTGCGACCATGTCCTCGACGCCGCCCACCTTCTTGAGCGTCGCCGCGAGCCGGTCGAGGCCGCGATTGTATTCCTTCGGTGTCAGAATATCGATGTCCCAGCCGGTGAGCCGGGCCGCGAGACGAACGTTCTGCCCGCGCTTGCCGATCGCCAGCGACAGCTGTTCATCCGGAACGACCACCGTCGCGCGGCCGATCTCGAAGCACAGCGCGGTGTCCTGAATCTCCGCCGGCTTGAGCGCGTTGGCGATCAGAATCTGCGAAGACTCGTTCCAGCGAACGATGTCGATTTTCTCGTTGTTGAGTTCCTCGACGATGTTCTTGATGCGGCTGCCGCGCACGCCGACGCACGCGCCGACCGCGTCCACCTTGGTGTCGATCGACGTGACCGCCACCTTGGTGCGATACCCCGCCTCGCGGGCAAGCGCCTTCATCTCAATGATCCGCTCCGCCACCTCGGGCACCTCCAACTCGAAGAGGCGTCGAATGAAGTCGGGATGGCTGCGGCTCAGGATGATCTTCACCTGGTGCGGCGCTTCGCGAACATCGAGAATCAACGCCCGGATGCGCTCGCCGGGCTGATGCGTTTCGCCCGGAATCTGCTCGCTTCGCGGCAGGAATCCTTCCGCCCGACCGAGGCTGACGACCAGCGCGCCGCCCTCGAACCGCGAAACGGTGCCGGTGACGATCTGTCCCTTTCGCTCAGCGTACTCGTCATAAATGCTGACGCGCTCCGCCTCGCGGATGCGCTGAATGATCACCTGCTTGGCGGTCTGTGCGGCGATGCGGCCCAGTTCCACCATGCTGATCGGCTGCTCATCCGCCACCGCGGAGATCTCGCCGTTCAAACGATCGATCGAAACGCGAACGTATCGCGCCGAGGTACTTCTTCTTGACGGCTGTTTCCATCGCCGCCTCGAGGTCGCCCAGCACGAGGTCCTTGTCAATATTTTTGTCGCGGGCCAGCGAATCCACCAGCCGCAGCAGTTCGGTACTCATCTTTCAACCTGCTATTCAGTTGTCGCACGGAAACCGGCGTCCGTACTCGCCTGATCATAATCCCGGCGCCGCATCCATCATGCGGGCGCCAAACCGGGGCCGAATTCCGTTTCGGCGGGTGCCGATCATCGCCGCGCGGCGATCGAATCGACGCCAAACAAAAAAGTGGGCGAAACTGCGGGCCCACTCACGCGGTGAATTTCTAACGCGGGCACCGCCGCCCGCTCGCGTAGCGCAGTGTGGGGTCCGTCAACTCATTCGCTGACTCCCACCAACCGCACTTCGCCCTGAACACAACACGGACGCAATCTGTTGGAGGCGCCGGCTATTCACCGGCCCGCACTCCAATCGGCTTGTTCACGGTCACGTTCACGCCAAGCTCCCCTCGTTCAAACACATGAGCCCGGCTCATGTCGATGAACACGTCCATTTCACCGCCTTCCGCCGCAACGGCGGCACGCGATTCAACCCGCGCCACCAAATGCTCACCGGAAGCGGTCGTCAGGTACAAATCCTTCCGATCGCCCAGCGGCTCAACCAGCGTCACACGCACGCCAAGCCAGGCCATCGACCCGCCGGTTCCATTCGCCCCGACCGTCATCAGGTCGGGCCGAAGTCCGAGCGTCATCTCGCGATCAACGCAGCCGGACAAATTCGGCGAAAGACGATCCGGCAGCGGCAGCACACTCGTGCCAAGCTGGAAGGCATAGCCGCCGTCCCGCTTCACCACCCGGCCTTCGACGAAATTCATCGGAGGCGTCCCGACGAATCCCGCCACAAATCGGTTCGCCGGGTGCTCGTACACCTCAAGCGGCGAGGCGGCCTGCTGGATCACACCGTGCTTCATGACGACGACGCGATCGCCCAGCGTCATCGCCTCTTCCTGATCGTGCGTGACGTAGATCGTCGTCGTCGAGAGGCGCCGCTGAAGCCGCTTGATCTCGGACCGCATTTCCACGCGAAGTTTCGCATCCAGGTTCGACAAAGGCTCGTCGAAAAGGAAAACCTGCGGACTGCGAACGATCGCCCGACCGACCGCCACACGCTGCCTTTGTCCGCCGGACAGGGCACGGGGCTTGCGCTCCAGCAAATCCGTGATGCCGAGCAGCGCGGCCGTCTCACGCACCTTCTTGTCAATATCCGCCTTCGAAAGCCCCAGCGCTTTTCGCCGAAGCTGAAGCCCGAAGGCCATGTTCTTGTACACCGACATGTGCGGGTACAAGGCATAGTTCTGGAAGACCATCGCGATATCGCGATCCTTCGGGGCGACGTCGTTGACGACACGCTCACCGATTCGAATCTGCCCGGAGGTGATGTCCTCCAAGCCCGCGACCATTCGCAAGGTGGTACTCTTGCCGCACCCCGAGGGGCCGACCAGCACCACAAACTCCCGATCTGCGATCTCCAGACTCACCCGGTCCACCGCCGTCACCTGACCGGGATAGACCTTTGAGACGTCCTTTAAACTAACACGTCCCATAGAGTTACGAATTTCAGCGCGTACGGGGCCTGTCCAAAACTGCGATTATAGATGCTCTACGTCCACTGTCAATCTGGGAAGCGGTCCTGGCGCACCGTCAGTCGCCCGACGGCCGGCCTGCGGTAAGTCATTGAATAGAAATGCTTTACAGGATCGCGAACTGTTCAGCCCTACCGGCCAAAGGGCGAACTTCCTGTCGGTCCCCGCAGCCTCATGAACTGGAGCGAGAATCTGCCGAGAACGCCGGCGGGGATCGTCACTGACGGGGATGAAACCGACTGTGAACGTTCTTAAGGCGCGAGGAATCCACGTGGGTGTAAATCTGAGTCGTCGCGACGCTGGCGTGGCCAAGCAATTCCTGAACGATACGAAGATCAGAACCGCCTTCCAGCATGTGGGTGGCAAAGCAGTGACGCAGGGTGTGCGGGCCGACCGGTCCCTTGATCCCCACCGCCGCCGCATAGCGACTGACCAGACGCCAGATGTTCGTTCGATCCATCGGTCGGCCGGTGCGGGAGACGAAGACGTGCTCCACGTCCGGGCACGACTCCGTGAGCACGTTTCTTAGCGTTCGAAGGTAGACATTCAGCGCGTCGATGGCGTGAGAGCCGATAGGAATCACCCGTTCCCGGCCGCCCTTCCCGAAACACCTCAGGTAACCAACGTCCAGATTCATATCGCGGACACGAAGCGACGCCGCCTCGGAAACGCGCATGCCGGTCGCATACAGCAACTCGAGCAGCGCCCGATCCCTCGAATAGAACGGCTCGCCCGGTTGAGGGGCGGAGAGGATCGCATCGGTCTGCGAGTGATTCAGCGTCTGCGGCAGCCGCTGCCATTTCTTCGGCGTTTCGAGAAGCGTGGTCAGATCCTCGCCCAGGATGCCCACGATAAACAGGTATCTCAGAAAGATGCGCACCGACACCAGGTGCCGGGCGATGGAGGAGAGCGACAGCTTGCGCTCGCCCAGCCGAACCAGGTACGACTGAACCACACCGACATTCACGCCTGATGCCGTGCAGATGTCACGGTCGTCGAGCACTTCGATGAATTCGACGATATCGCGACGATAAGCGTCGATCGTATTCCGGCTGAGGCCGCACTCGGCGGTCAAATAGTCGATGTACTGAATCAGCGTCCGCCGCCAATCGACGTGGCCCGCCGGCGTCGCGGTATTGGAAACGGGGCAGCTCGTCGCGGGTATGAGCGGTGAAGGACCCGGCGGGCCGAAGTGCTGCGGCGATGCGGACCTGGGCAGCGCCGAATTCGGCGATGGAAAGACGGGCGCACTCAGACCCAGCGCGCCCGACTGAGCCGACGCCTGGTGGCTCGTCACATTGGATCTCGGTAGGGGATCGTCCTTCACGCCGGCGGCCGCTCCTTGTGTTCCATGGCGAGCGTCAGAGAAAAGCCCGGATGCCGTTACGCGTCCGGTTCAAAGTGCAGGTTTGCATGATCATCCTGCATCGACGGAGTTTGTATCGACCGATTGAACGCACCCGGTTGAGCATCGGCGGAAATGGCGCGGCCCGGGGTGGACGCGCGAATCATGCGCTCGGCGGAAGGCAGAGCGCGAATCGTGCATAGTGCTCGCCGTTCCGCTCGCCGCGGCGAAGCAGCAACTGGCCGCCGAGGCACGTGGCCCAGTATCGCGAAAGCGCGAGGCCAAGACCCATCCCGGTGGCACGGCCGTTCTCGGCGCTGGAACTTCTCCTGAACGGCCGGAAGATCGCGCGCCGGTCGCCCGCCGCGACGCCGTGACCGAGGTCTTCGACTTCGAACTCGATGCCGTGTTCTTCCGACGGCCTCGCGGTCAGCCACACCCGGGCGTCGGCCGCATTCGAGCTGTACTTGCAGGCATTCTCGACCAGATTGGCGAGGATCTGAATGACGAACTCCGGATCCGTGCTGACCTGTGCTCCTTCTTCGCAACGATTCTCAAGGACAAGCTGTTTGCCCGCCGCGGCGCACTGATCCTTGGTTTGCAGATGGATCGCATCGAGGATTTCCTGCGGCGAGAGCGTCGTCATGTTCAGCCGCGGCCGGGCGCCGCCGATCTTCGAATAGCCGAGGACGTTTTCGACCAGCCGTGCGAGCCGCTTGGATTCCTTGCGAAGGGTCTCGATGTACTGCGATCGCCGGACCGGGTCATCATTGAGATCCGCGAGCAAATCGGTGTAAATCTGAAACGACGTGAGCGGTGTTCGAAGTTCGTGCGTGACGGCGGCGACGAACTCCATGCGGCGCTCGACCATGCCGAGGTACTTCATGGTGCCCCAGCAGATCGCGATCAGTGCCAGAACGGTGGCCCCCCAGGTGAGGATGAGCCCCCATTTCATGCCGGTGCTCGGGGGTTCAACCATTAACGCGGGCATCGGTGCGACCAGTTTCGCGGGAATCGTCCGCATCATGTAGTCATGCGTCGATCCGATTTCCACGGGCTCGATCCGGGCCCCGGGTATGATCTGTTCGGCTTCGTTCTCCAGCGTCTTTCTCAGAAGCTCCCAGTTGATCAACACCCCCTGGAGCGTGCAGTAGCTGACCCGCTCCACGGATACGGAGCGTACGAGCGCCAACTGACGATTACGCTCGCGGGTCATCTCGAGCCACATCGGCAGCATTTCCGTCAACGAAACGTAGCTGCAATCCCCCCCGCCCGACGCCTCGGCAAGGTACTCTTCATGAATCTGAAGGTTGTCGATCGCGACGAGCACCGGCTCGCACTCCTCGCGCGGCAAATACTTTCTCTGCAGGTCAACGAGGCGAAGTCCGCGGCGGGCGAATGCGTCCGCCGACCGATCGGTGTCGTCTTCGTCGTCGGCAGCGACACTGGGTGATGCCAATTCCTGTCCACGTGCGCTTTGAGCCCCGGACGTTCGCTCAAGTTCAATCTGAAATCGTCGCGCGTTCTCCAGCTGCTCCTCGAGTTGGCGTTGAATGTGGAACGGGTCACAGTCACGCAACGCCATCAGCCAGTCCCTCGCCACTGCGAGCTTTCGAGGATCAGCCGGCGGGACGCTGCCCGATAGAAGCGCCGCTTCAAAGTCGCGATCGAGTTCGGGGGAGGTCCAGTCGCTCGTCATTGAGTACTGGAAATGCAGAACGATCCACTCAGGACCGGAAAAACTCAGCAGGGGTGACGGAACGACGACATCTGTGGCCGGCAGGCGATCGTGGACATTGATCGCCTTCGTGGGCCGGTAGAACGCTCGATAGTGTTCGAACGGACGGGTGCGTTCCATCGCCATCGCCGAATCGACGATTCCATCGAGAAATGTCAGCGTGAGCGCGACCTTGTTCTCGTTTGATCGCTTCTGGGCGTCCTGGGCGCGTTCCCGAACCGACGCCGCTTCGATGGCCTCAAGCTGCAGCCCCGTCCACGTCGCCCACGCCAGGCCGCCGCACACCAGCAGGCAGATGAGCACCAGTGCGACGATCGCATTCCGTCTTGTTCGCGTCTGGAAAATCATCCGAAATGCATCCCTCAACCTCCGTTCGTCACGCGAACCGACGAGCCGAGCATGTAACCCTTTCCTCGCACCGTCACGATGTAGTCCATCCCGTCGCCGCCGTCCGCCGTCGCCAGCTTCGCCCGAAGCCGTGCCACGTGCATGTCAACCGTGCGCGTCTCGATCCCGCTTCCGCTCAAACCCCACAGCCGGGTCAGAAGTTCATCGCGGGAAATCGCCCGGCCGTGATTCGCCGCCAGATGGGCAAGGATTGAACACTCCGTTTCCGACAGCGGCTGTGACGAGCCGGATCCGTTTTCGATTTCCCGGCGCTCAAGGTCCACCCGCGCCCGGCCTGCTGTGATGCCGATCACCGGCGCCGGGCGCTCCGGACTGCGACGCAGCACCGCCTCCACCCGGGCGATGAGCTCGCGCGCCGAGAACGGCTTGACCACGTAGTCATCCGCCCCGCACTGAAGCCCCGCCACGCGCTCGTCCTCCGCGCCTCTCGCCGTGAGAACGATGACCGGCAGCGTCGCATGGGTTTGTCTCAGTTGTTTGAGTACCGCCATTCCGTCCAGCTTCGGAAGCATCAAGTCAAGCAGAACCAGTCCGACACCCGGCCGCCTGGCCGCCTCGAGTCCCGCCTGGCCGTCCCCGGCCTCGATCACCTCGTAGCCCGCGGCGCTGAGCGCGGCCGACACGCCTTCGCGAATCGCGGCCTCGTCTTCCACCAGTACGACGCGTGCCATGCTCATTTCGTATAGGCCTCAAGTTCTGTGCCGACGGCCGGGCGAAACCGCTTCGCCGCCGTACATGCCCGGCTTCTTCGCGCCCCGTCATTCGCCGACGGGGTCCGGTTCGTCCCGTCTCTGTCTAATTCTAGAGTGAACCATCGGTTCGGTATCGTACAACCAGCCATCGTCCCCGGACCCAAAAGGTTTGATCAGGCCCTTAGCACCCAGACCCTGGGACGCGATGGCCGGCCCAACTGCCTGGGCGGATGGAAATCCTGCGATGGGGAGCCCGGGCATTAAATGTCCTATAATAGGCACCATCAAGGCAAAAATTGCCGTGTTTCGAGGCGACCGGTGAGAGTTCAGCCCGAAGTAAAGGCAATCATGGTGAAGGGCAACGGGACCCGGAATCCGATTGAAATCCAATGCGGCCCGCGTCGATCCGGTTACAGAGTCGTTACACCGATCCGGGCGGATGAAGCGTTAGGATTTGAGTCGGTAATCTTCAGGAGTGGCCCTTGGACTTCTCGAGTGATTCTGAAGCAGGGCTCTAATGGTGCGGAAAGCGCACGGTCGGGACTTCAGAATCCGCCGCCCCAGATGTCAACGACCTGCCGCCAGAGTCGGATGCTCTGGCTGTACATATACGAATGATCTGAAAGGAGTGTCTGTTTCATGACCTATCGGATTCGACGCCGGCTTGCCGCCCGCGTCACACCGATGTTGATCGCGGCTTGCGCCGTGCTTGTCGCGGCCGCCGCGAGCTTCGGTCAGACGGGGTCTACGACCCCAAATGACGCGGAGAAGAAAGTCGACGTCGCTCAGCCGCAAAGCCCGCCGGCTCGACCTTCGCACGTCGGCCCGCCGGCGCCGCCGTCAAAGCACGCGGGCCACACCCACGAGGTGAAGCCTGGGGCGGAAGTCCCGCAGCCGACCGTCGTGCTGAAGCCGGGAGAAGTTCCCGCAATCAAGTTCGACATGCCGACCTACGACTTCGGCCGAGTTCGCTCGGGTCCGGATGTTGAGCATGAATTCTGGTTTACGAACACGGGGAACGGCCCGCTGGAGATTCTCAGCGTAAAGCCTTCGTGAGGTTGCACCGTTGCCGGTCAGTTTGACCGGATCGTTGCTCCAGGTGAAACAGGAAAAATTCCAGTCAAGATCAGTACGAACCACGCATCGGGACCGATTTCAAAATCGATCACCGTCAATACCAACATCCCCGGCGGCGGCGCCGTCGTTTCGCTGCTCTTCAAGGGCGAAGTCTGGCAGGCCGTCCAGGTCTCGCCGCCGAGCGCCGCATTCGGACGGATCGGCACTGCCGACGCCGAGGCGGGACTGAGCCGCAAGCTCACCATCATCAACAATGTCGAAGGGCAATTGAAGCTCTCCGAGCCCGTATCCTCGAATCCCAAGTTCAAGGCGGAAATCGCACCGCTTGAAGAGGGCAAGAAATACGAGCTGACTGTCACGCTGGTTCCGCCGCTCGTCGGCGGAAACAACACGGACAAGATCGAACTGACAACGGGCATTCCCGACGTGCCAAAGATCGACGTCGCGGTCTATGCCTTCGTCACCGCGGCGGTCGACGTCACACCGGACCGGCTTTCGCTCCCGGCCGACCGATCCGCCGAAACCAGCCGGCAGTTCTACATCCGCAGCAACAGCAACAAGCCGGTTAAGATTACAGAACTGGCCTGTACCAATCCGCTGATCCTGCTGGAACTGACGGATGTAAAGGATCAACTGACCTACCGGCTGAAGGTGGACGTACCGGCCAACTACGAGGGTACGCCGACCGGGGCCGATCGGATCACATTCAAGACCGACGAGCCCACCGTTCCGATGATCACGATTCCGATTACGGTGATGCCGTCTCAGGTTCGGCCCGGCATGGTCGGTCAGCGATTCCCCGCGGGCGTGACCAAGAATCAGCCCGTGGCTCGCCCCGCCCAGGCGACCGCTGTTCAAGGAGCGGCCGGCACCGGGGCAAATGTAAAGCCGACCGCACAGCAGGCGAATGAAAAGCCCGCCGTGGAAACCAAGAAGGCGGACTGAATCGTCCTCGTCGCGACGCCGCGTGAAATGTCGGCGCTGCGATTAGATAAGCTGCAAAAAAACAGATCGGCCCGATGACGTGACATGCGTCATCGGGCCGATTTCATTTCACCTCGATGTCGGCGAACCCACCTGCCTCCAGCTGACGGAGCCTGCCCGCCGCCCCGTGGAAACCAAGACAATGGTTACCGGCTGCGTCGACCGCGTCGGCGAACGAATCCCCGCGCCAGCGGAATCGCGAAGAACATCATGCCCACAGGGAGCAGGCCCCCGCCGCACAGGTTGCCGCCGGATGCGGTTGAAGTCGTCACACGCTTCAAGAAATTCGCGTGAACGTAGGCGGCCAGTTGGCGACCGGCCGACAGCCCGTCTTCATTGTCATATTGCCAGTGAATGCCGCCATAAATCCGGCTGCGCCCGGCCTCTTCCGCAGCGTCCGACAGTGACTCAAACGAACGAGTCACGTCCTCGACCGTCGAATCGAACGCGATGTCATCGCGGCCGTAGAGAATCTCAATCAGCCGCGAGGCCGCGCCGCTGAAGGTGCTGTGTCCCGAGGTATAGCTTGGAAACGGTGGCGTGTCGATCAGCGGTGTCCAGCCTGCGTCCTGGTCGGTGGCGTCGTTGCCATCGGCGTCGGCATTCCGAATGCCGGTGATCGGCCGCCAGTCTTCGTAGGCGTACTTATTGTCCCACGCGCAGATGGCCGCATCGGCGAGGGTGATGCCGAGCAGCGCGAAGACGCGGGCGTTCTGCTCGAGTGTGTTTCCCTGATCGTTCACGATGGTGATGGCAATCTGAATCCAATGTCCCGCCGGCGTGCAGGTCGAATCGGCGTCGGCCCAGAAATTGGCGATCTCGGTCTGGTCCGCCGTGCGCGTGGCGCTGTTGATATCGCCGAGCGCTTTGACCTCATTGAAATCGCGAGCATACCGGCCGCTGCTCAGTTCGGGCGGACCCGACTGGCGGAACTGGGACGACGTCTCCATCGCCCACGGCGTCACGTGCGCCCAGTTCGGCAGGAGCGCGGCGGCGTTGGCCGGCGGCGTCGGCTGCCATTCACCCGGGGCGGTCCCCGGCGTGTAGGCCACCGTGATATCGGAATTGTCGCCATGGCGCGAGTCGAGAATCAGATTGGCGATGGACTCGCCGTACTCCCGACTGGGCAGATAGACAATCTCAGGAAGTGCGAGCAGGAAGTCGTTGACCGCGGCGTCATAGACGTCCGTCTGATCGGGAAAAAGCTCACCCAAGACTCGCCGCGCCGCATAGATCGCCGCGACGTCTCGAACCGAGCCGGCGGTCGGCGTCCCCATCACGAGATAGGGATCATGCGTTCGTGCATAGGAATTGATGACGTCGTACATGGCGACATTCATGAGGGCGATCGCCCGCGACGCCACCGGCGGACTCAGCGACTTCGTCTTGATGGTCTCAAGCAACACCTCGTTCCAATCCGTCACCACGTCCGCACGGGCGACGCCGACCAGCATTCCGATCGACAACGTCGCCGTCACTACACTCTTCCTGATCATGAGAACTCCTTTGACTAGATCTCTCCAGGCTCCAGGTGCGTTCGCCCTTGTCCGGATTCCGGCACTTTCAAGTGAACGCGCATGAGCCGATTAGTTCGACGAATCATAAGTCGCCGAATGCGGGACGCAACCGAACCCGCGCAGTACCTGTTTGCAAATCGGATCACTCTCACTCCTTTTCCTCGAATTGCGGAGCGGTCCCGATCTTCATAGGATCGCAACAAAATGTCCCTTTCGTCCCATTCACGAGCGCTTGTGACCGGCGGCGGCGGCTTTCTCGGCAGGGCCATCACCCTCCGCCTGCTTAAGCGGGGTCATGCCGTCAGGAGTCTCGCGCGCGGCGCGTACCCCGAACTCACGAAGCTCGGCGTCGAGGTCGTTCGCGCCGATCTCGCCGATCGCGATGTTCTTCGATCAGCCGCCAACGGATGCGACGTCGTTTTTCACGTTGCAGCGAGGGCCGGTATCTGGGGGCGGGAGG
>CALLKH010000407.1 GCA_938008425.1 uncultured Planctomycetaceae bacterium
GCCGTCCGAGTCAACGTCGACATTGCCGCAGCCGCAGTCGCCGGGGGCGATCTTGTTCGGATCATCCGGGCAGCCGTCGTTGCAGTCCTCGGTGCCGTCGGCATCGGTGTCAGCATCTGAGACGCCGCAGCCGCAAACGCCGGGCTCGATCTTGTTCGGATCATCCGGGCAGCCGTCGCACGCATCCGCCACGCCGTCCATGTCGGTATCGATGCACGGGATTTCCGGTACATACGTTCCGAGAAGGATCGCGCAGTTGGGCTCGTTCACGGTCACGCAATTCATGTCGGGCAGACAACACGACTCGGCGAGCAGGTTGGCGGGTTCATTGACGGCGATGACGAGCGTCACCGTCGCCGACTCTCCGTTCGGAATGACGCGATTCCACTGAAATCCGCCGGTGAAATCGCCGGGGCCGAAGGGAAGGCCGCTGTTGTCGAAGTCGTTCACTGCGCCATTGCCGAGCACCGCCCCGACGTCGGTCCCGCCGAAGGGCCGAACCAGGAACGCATCGGCGCCGAACCCGCGATATTCCGCCGTGTTGGCGCCGCCGCCGGTGGTGAGCGCCATGTAGTCGTTCGGATTGACCAGCGTCACGGAGTCGTTGCCGGCTGTCGGCTGAAGATCGAGGTCCGCCATGTGAAACAAGGCGATGTCGAGATCGCCGCCGGTGTTGTTGGTGATGGCCAATTCTATCTGCACGCGCGCCGATGTGGGGCTTCCGGCTTTGAGGGTCGCCACAACCTGCGCGGCGAAGCCGAGCGTATTTACATCGGCGTAGTCGAATGTGGCCACGTTGCCTGTGTAGTCCTGGGTGTCGGGCGCCGGGAACACCGTCTCGGCCGCGTCCCCTGCGATTCGGAACCACCAACCCTGTTCAAAGAGATGGTCCGTCGGGACCGGCACCCGGAAATTGCCGCTGGGCGAGGTGTCAAACCCACCGGCATTGATTGCAAAGTCGTGAGCCCCGTCTGTGATGGTGCCCTGCCCGAACGAAGGGCTCGACGCGGTGAATGCAACCGCGCCGATCGTCAGAATTGTCAGAGTGGCTCGCTCTCTCATGGTTTCATTCCTTCCGCTTCAAGGTGACTCGGTCGGGACAGCCCAGATTCACGCCGGTCAAGGACATGACTCCGCCGAAGTGC
This sequence comes from uncultured Planctomycetaceae bacterium, assembly GCA_938008425.1. Classification (GTDB taxonomy): domain Bacteria; phylum Planctomycetota; class Phycisphaerae; order UBA1845; family UTPLA1; genus JADJRI01. Next base: position 1,146 of record CALLKH010000407.1, read on the forward strand.
GATGCACCCGACACTGACCGGAATTGAATGGGTGCTTGCCGCTCAGCGCAGGAAACTGCGCTAACTAAGACAACTCTCCAGCTTATCCCGCCAATCCTGTGTATTCAAGGATGATGGCCCAAGTCTTGGTGGTTTAAAATGGTGCGAGCCGATCGCCCGCAAGATCTCTCACGGTTCGGAAGAAGCAGATTCAGCGAGTGACAGCTCCGATTCGCGATCGGGTACGATTCTTACGCGGCGTTATCGGGACATGACGAGGACCCGTCGGCAAACCGTCCGATCAGTCGAACGCAGTGTCTCTCGCTGCTTTAACTCCGGCACTCCGATTTCTGGAAGCGGTCAATCGCTTTGCCTGAATTGACGGGGAGGTGTCTTCGTTCCTGATGGATCGGGGCTTGCAGTCGCCGGAGGCCAACGCCGAAGTGCGGATTCGGATCGCCACGTCGAACCCGAACGCACTTCGATTCGTTGTTCATTCCCCAACCTGCAATACCTCTCATCGAACTCCAAGTGACGCCATCGCCTGATCCGCCAACTTTGCCCATCCCCGGTTCGCCGCCGGGCTCGCCGGACTCGGGTGCGGCATTCGACCGAACCGCAGCGCCACCCCATCGACACCTGGCATGCCCTCCAGCGCCGCCCGCGCACGGCCCTCCGCGAATGCACCCACGCCCACCACCAGCGACGGACGCAGCCGCTCCACCATCGCTCGCAGCGCCGCATCGCAGGCGTCGAACAACGCCTCACGCTCTGCCGCGGGCAGCTTGTCCGGCGTGCGGTTTCGCCCGGACTCCTCCATGAAACAGAGGGGGCAGTAATTCGCGACGAAGAATTTCCTGAAGAAAGCCGCAGGCGTTCCATGTCGCTTTGCCGCCCAGCCCCACAACCGCGCCCCGCTCACTTCGTTTCTGCGGCACTCGAGCCCTTCCACCGGTCGCTTGGGGTGCTCCCTGGCCGGCCGGCCGATTTCGGCGTCAATCTCAAGCCAGTCTCGGACTGCCGCGACCTCACCAAATGGCACACCGGTCTGGGCCATTCCCCACGGACCCGGATTCATTCCGACGAGCAGAACCTTGGCGCCCAATCCGCCGTACCGAACGGTGAAGCGCGCATGGGCGTTCCATGCGTACTCCAGCGGCCGATAGACGAAGGCAACGGGGTCTGAGAATCTGAGCCGCCGTGTCCGTTCGCGAAGCTCTGCGGCGATCTCAACGAGCGAGGCAGCCAGATCTGACGACCGGGCGCGACCTGGTTCGACCGGGATTCTCTGTGTGCGTCGATTCAGTGCGGGTTTCGATGACATGCCCCGAAATGTACCGGCGAAGTCGCGCGATGCAACCAATTCAGGTGGCTCAAAATCGAGAACCCGGCGCCGGGTGTCGATAAAATAGAATCAGCAACAATGAGCGGCCGCCGAGCGGTGGTCGACAATGGGGAGCGGGTGTTTTGAAGCTTCGCGAGTGTTACGAGATTCTTGGAATCGAGGTGGGCAAGGACCCGGCGGCGATACATCGCGCCTACAAGCAACTCGTGTTGCGCCACCACCCGGACCGCGTCCCGAACGACCCTGACAATCACGCCCGATTCTGTCGAATCACACAGGCATATGCCATCCTCAAAGCAATTCGACCGAGGCATGGGAACGCCGACGTCGTCGAGGATGCCTGCACCGTTTGCGGAGACTTTGGCGAGGTCCATACCGGCCTTGACGGGGCGATCAAATGCGCGGCGTGCCTGCTCGCGCAGCGCCGAAAGCGGCTTCCGATGCCGCCGATGGCCCAGGTACGATGCGTCGCCGCGATCACGCTTCAGATCGCGGCCGTTGGACTTCTCGCGTGGTCGGTCCAGACGCAAAGCGTCCCGACGGCCGCCGCATCCCTCGCGCTGCTGTTCGGCGCACTTGCGGCGCTGACGCGCGACGTTTCGCGTTCGACCATCGTTCGAAACTGATCTCGTGGATTATCAGAAGCGCGGCGGGGAATGGCGGGGAAACCGCCTCAATTCGGCGTCTGTTCGTTGGCCCGCTTGCCCCACATCTTGTCGAGATAGGCCCGCTTGGCGTCGAGCTTTCGAACAAGCTTGTCGAGTTCATCCACCCGTGCCTGATCGCCGGCATTCTTCGCCCGCTCAAGGTCGCCGATGGCGTTCACATGCTCCTGCGTCGCACGGGCCAGTGCATCCTGCACGGAATCCAGCGTGGTCATGTCGATGCCCTTGATGCTTTCCGGATCGAAGTCGGGATTCGCAAGGCCGATGCCCCATGCAGCCTCAGCGCCGCACTTCTGGCACTTGAGTCCCTTGCCCTGATCCGGCCGGGCGTCGAGCTGGCGCATGTACTCGTCC